>JAJAZB010000463.1 GCA_026785975.1 Cytophagaceae bacterium
CAACATGCCTTTAACAATCAAAGAAGCCCGCTGACCGTGGTGAGTGATTTTCTGGAGGTTTTGGGTCAAATCACGCAGCAGTTCAGCTTCGAGTTCGGTGTCGCGGATGGGCTTTTGCCGTTCTTCTTCAAGTTCAGAGACTAATTCGACCGAAACTTCCGAGAAATTGTTGACAAAATTCAGCGGATTTTGAATCTCATGGGCGATACCCGCCGTGAGTTCGCCCAAACTCGCCATTTTTTCGCTTTGAATTAACTGGGCCTGGGTGGCACGGAGCGTATCGAGCGATTGCCGCAACTCGGCGCGTAGTTCTTCCTGTTTTTGAAGAAAACTTTCGAGTAGAAAATAGATGATGCCACAGATAGTGATCAGGTTCGAGGCAAAAAATGCAAGAATAAGCCCACGGGGTAGCACGGGCTCCTGTCGCCCGTATTGGTACTCCCAGACGGTAGCCCCAACGATCCCGACTATGAACAGGTAAAAACAAACCCTGGCTACGTCGCGCCGGGCGTAGAGCAGGGCACCCGCCGGAGCCAGAAAAACCGCCAGCACCACCGCACTGGCTTCAACAAAACCACCGATAGCCAACTGCGCAGCCAGTGGAAATAAAAGAATCAAGGCGAGTTGAACGGCCCCGAAAACAGAATACCGGTGCGAGAACCGCAGGTAAAGCAGGTTGAGCAAGCAGACCAGAATGTATATAAAAATAACGTAGGCGATTGAAGGAAAGCCCAGAAAAACGTAGATCAGGCAATACACGGCACCCGATACGGCCGTAATGACAGCCAACTCCACGGCAGTCGTTCGTTTCTTGAACTCTTCGGCATCCAACCCGTCAAACCCAAATAGGGTCCAGAGGTGGCCTTTCTGGAATAGCTTATTCTTCATACGGCCCGGACTGGGTGGCTGCGCTGTTGTGAAAACAGGTAAATATACACCCCATCGAGCAACGCCGTCAACACGCACATCGTCAGCAGGAACCCGTCGGTGAAGTGCAGAAAGCAAAATACCGAAATGAGCAGCGTACCAACGCCTTTGCACCAGGCCGCCGGGTAGGAAAACAAGGCCCAGTCGTTGAGCCGCAGGGCCAGCGGAATGTAGAGTGCCGAGATGAGCAGGTTGAGCAGATACCCCGAATAAGCCCCCATTTTGCTGATCGGAAAATCGTACAGGTCGATGTAAAAATACAGCAGCGGCGACCAGGCCAGAATGCCCAGTACGCTCAACACCCCGAAGTGTCGCTTTAGCAACGCGAGTGTAACCTGTTTTTGGCCGTACCGAAACGCCCCGTACACGATGAGACAGTCCATAAAAAACCAGATGCGGTAGCCCCACACGAACAGACTGCCCATGTCGGGAACGAAAACCCAACTCCACAGAAATTCCCAGACGATGTTGCCCCAGATGGTGACGACCGGGATTTCAATAAATTGTCGTTGAAAAATGCTCCGCAGGGCGTAGAAATAGACAACGATCCAGAGGAAACAGCCAACGCCGAAGGTGGTCAGTTCCAGCGGCGTGTAATCGCGCAGGTTCAGTAGTGGTTGTTGCATGGGGAATTGGGTTAAGAAGCGGTTTGAGTTAAATTTTGGGTGCGAAAATGAGGGATTTTCAGTCAGGACGATTGGTGAAAAACCGGAGTTTAGCCGCGCTAAATGAGGATTTTTCACCAATCGTCCTGACTGAAAAGCACCTTTTGCAGTCTAAAAGATTAACTCAAACCGCTTCTAAATAAATCAGGGCTTTGCGGTCGTTTTCGTTAGCCACGAATTGATGGCCGTCCAGGCGGTGTAAAGCAGAAACCAGCCCGCGTACACCACGCCCCAGCCAAGCATCAGGACATCGAACCAGCCCGGTGGTTTTCGGTACGGCATACCGCGCCGGTAGCGCCGGGCGTCGTACCACTTGAACGGCACGAAAAACGTCGGTTCGTGCAGATTCCAGACGCGGCAGGAAGGCGCATCGACGCCCGACGCGTCGATGATGCAGTTGACGGCCCGACGGGCGGCTTCGTTGGCCCCTTCCATCGTGGCCAGGTCGGTGTTGGTGCGCACATAGTCCGACGCCAGAAACAGGTTTGACAGGCCCGGCAGATACGCATCCGGGCGGGCAGCCCAACTGTTCACGGTATTAATCAACAGCGGCTCGTGGTTGACCAGCACCCGCCGGTTGGTCGTTTTCAGCCCGACTACCGACGCCGCTGGGTCGGCTACAGCGGGAGGAACCTGCTCATTGAGGTCGTGGTCGAGGTAGTAGCCGTGGTAGGGTGTGCCGTGGTCGAGGTAAACGCCCTCCTTCATGTCGTCGCTCAGCAGCACCGTGCCGTTTACGTTCAGGCTCCGTTTGAGTTGCGCCCACACCCGGTCGGCAATCTCATCGAAAGTCTGGCAGTCTTTGGCTTTCATGGCGGGCAGTCCCGGTTCCTCGGGGCTGAGGGCGTCCCAATCGGAAACATCGACCGAAAATAGGGTCTTCACGCGACCAGTACCCCGAGCGCTCATGTCGTAGCCGGGCCAGAAGGGCAATTGCGAGATCGACGTCAGCGCCCACTCGCTGTCCACGTAAATGCAGTGGCCCTTCACAATGTCCACGTCCTGGTTGAGGTAAAACTGAATGCCGTTCATCCAGGCTACGTCGGCGGCCAGTTCGTCGAGGCGCTGGAGACTGCCAATGCTGTTTTTGACCTCGTCGGAGAGCAGAACGGAGGTCACTTCAACGGGCGTGGCCAGCAGGTAGTAATCGCCCGTCGCGGGCGGGTCGTAGGCAAACGACTCCGGCGCGGGCTGCGCAACCGCCGGGGGGGGCAGGGCGTTGGGAGGTACGGGCGTGGCCGCCGGATGCTCGGCGGCCAGTGCCTTCTGCCAGTCCTGAATCTGCACCGACTGCACCTGCCCGTTGGCGCAAACGACCTGCTGAACCAGCGCACCCCGAAAAAACCGGACGCCCTTAGCCCGGAGGTAGTCTTCCCAGGGTTTCAGCCAAACATCGTTGGTGGGGCCGTTGAGCACCCGGTCGGTGTGCATTCCGGGGTTGGCAATATTAAACAGGAGTTGAATGAAAATATCGCCCCCGGTTTTGGTGCTGGCCAGCTTAGCATTGGCCGCCACGAGGGTGCGTGTGAGTCCTTCCACCAGCAGATGCCGGTAGGCGTCGCTGTGGTGGTCGGCGTCCATAAACTGCCACCAGCCCACTTTTTCATAGTCCAGGTCCCGCCTGCGCTGGCAGGAGGTCATCAATTGCCAGACTTTGCTGGCGAAAAAACGGGCTTCGCCGGGCAGCAGGCCCGTATCGTGGGTGTGCAGCACGGCGAGGGCCGATTCAAGATCGGCCAGCGATTTGGGGAAACTAACGATGGTGATGATGGGTGCTTTACCATTGCGCAGGATGCCCACCCGCGTCACGTCGACGAGGTTATCGAACACCCCCTGGGGGTTTTTACGGCCCGCCAGATCCGAATACGGGATTCGTTTCATGGTGTCGGTGATGTGCCGGTAAAAACCCGGAAAGAACCGAAACCCGTGCTCGCCGGGCAGCGACCGACTGCTGCTGCCGGGGCTGGTGGCATTGAGGCCGTCGGGGTTGGTGGGGTCCGAACCGGGGACATTCACGCTGCGGGCTTTTCCGCCGAGATAAAGGGGTTTTTTTTCGTAAACGTCGACTGAAAAGCCGCGTTCGATTAACTCATGGGCCGCGCTCAACCCGGCAACGCCCCCGCCGAGAATAACAACTTTAGGCATGGATTAAAAGAAATAGGTGGGATTGGGAGCAATGTACGGCATTTGTTCGGTAACGAATAGCCAATGCCTGACTACGCCGGTAACGTAATACTAAACGTCGTTTCCTTGCCCCGCCACACCTTCTACCGTCCGCGTATTGCCGTGGGCTTTGGTGACGATGTTGTAACTCAGCGAGAGGCCACGGCCAAGTTTGTTTTCTTTGTAGCCTTCATCGGTCAGCAACATAACCCCATCCGCCTGAGCGTATACCATCTCTAACACCTGACGACCCAGATCCTGCCAAATTTCATCGAATGATTTTTTCGTAGTCATAAAACGTAGGCTTACCTTTGAGTTGTTCAAGGTCCTGGTATTTTTGGCGGGCTAAGACTATATAGTTCGCGCGGTGTCCGTCTCGGTCATGATCGGTAGGGTTAACTATCCACATCCTAAATTACTGCCATCTGGCGACAATTTGAAATGCGCCCGGTTCACTAAGCAACACAGAACATTTATGAGTTACGAAGGCGGAATGCTGGAAGAATTAAAGATGCCTTCTCGAAAAGATGTTGAAGAAGCTCTATTAATTTCATTATTTAAGCATCAGGGTGTAATTAAAGAATTCGGTTCGGGCGAGGAAATTGTGGATGAAATAGCTTCTTATTTCACGCTAAGTGAACTTCAGAGAAACGCATTTTTAGAAACAGTGTATCGAAAAGAAAATCGAGTTAAAAAAGTTTCACTTTGGCACCGTCTCTTATTTCGGGCGGCTGCCTCACTGGCTAATGAAGATATGGTTTCAAGGCCAACTGAAACGATTCATTTAACCAACAGGCGAGAATGGATGCTCACGGAGAAAGGCTTCGATACTGCTTTAATGCTGATGAATATTCCAGAAGCGAAAAAGGATACTCTCGGTATTAAATCATTTGAAGTTCAACAGGTCGTAAAGAAAATAACTCAAAATCAAAGACCTGAGCATTACAATCCATTTTCTGAAGAAAAGAAAACGATAAAAATCGAAAGAGAACTCAGACTAAGAGCGAGGGGATTTCGACAAGCTGTAATTGAGGCGTACGACTACACCTGTGCGGTTTGTGGTATGAAAATGTACTCCCCTGATTTTCTATCCTGGGAAGTCGAAGCTGCTCACATTGTGCCACACAGTTTCATGGGCAAAGACGATATTTGGAATGGCATTGCCTTGTGTCGTTTGCATCATTGGGCATTTGATACAGGCTGGTTTACCCTCACAAACGATTTAAAAACGGAAGTTTCTCCAAAAATCAGACTTTTACCTCAAGGATTTGGAGTACTCAGCAATTTTGATTTCATTAAGGCATTATCGGAAAAAAACACACCAATAATCCTACCCGAAAGAAAAGAAATTTATCCACATATCAATGCAATCAATTGGCATCGGGAGAACGTTTTTTTTCAAAAATAGAGCCGTATAAATTAATCGTTAACTTAATTCAACCAGATTATTGTGGCAGAAAATATAGTCCCTTCGCCGGGTCGATACTTTCCCATTTCGAGTCATCAAACTCAGGTTTTGCTCAGTCATAGGTTATTGCCTGCGTACCATTTCCAGCCTTTGTCGAGCAATATGCCTTGAGGGAGCAGGCTATCCAGCTGAAATTCGGTCCGGACCAGGAGGCGTTTGAGACTATCCACTTCGATGTTTTGACCGCGCGTCGTAAAGACAGTCAAGACCAACAGTAACAGGTACAGCAAAATCGTTTCATGGAAAATCATGGATGGGTTTGGGGCACCGGTTGGCGGATTGAATCGAATGCCCCAACACCGGAAAAATAAGTAAATCGTTTCGGATTCGGTCGTCTCCCCGCCGGACTAAACTTCTTCTCAGTCAACGCGGTACCTCCGTCCCCACTTCCGTAACTTGCCGCCTTCCAACCGCTCGATTCATGCGCAATATCCTCCTGTTTCCGTTGTTATTTAGCCTCGCCAACGCCTTCGGCCAAACCCTCCTTGAGCCGCGTGACGCGACCCCAATGGGCGAGCAATTCTTCACCTCTTTCGATGGCACCCAGATTCATTATACCACCACGGGCAGCGGCCAACCCGTCCTGCTGGTTCATGGCTTCATGGGCAGCGGCGCTTCCTGGAAGGGTACACCGCTCGTGGATTCGCTGGTAAGCGCGGGATATCAGGTGATTGTGCCCGACACGCGCGGCAACGGGCAGTCCGGCCACCCGCATACGCCACAAGCCTACGCCAACGATGCCGAGGCCCGCGACCTCATCGGCCTGATGGCCTATTTGAAGGCAAAACGCTACGACATTCTGGGTTATTCGCGCGGGGCTATCCTCGCGGCGCGGGTACTGGTGCTCGACAAGCACGTCCGAAAAGGCATTTTAGGGGGAATGGGGGCCGATTTTACCAACCCGGCCTGGCCGCGCCGGATTCAGTTTTACGAAGCACTTGCCGGAAAAAGGTACGCGACGCCCGAGTTGCGGACCGTCGTTGCCCGCGCCAAAGCAGCTGGGGCCGATACGCTGTCGCTGGCTTTGCAGCAACAATTCCAACCCTCGACGCCACCAGTCCAATTGGCGAAGGTTCGCGCCCCGGTGCTGGTCATCTCGGGCGATCAGGATGCCGAAAATGGCCGGGCGGGCGATTTAGCGGGAATGTTGCCCAAAGCAACCCTGCAAACCGTGCCCGGCACTCACGGCAGCACATCCCGGACGCCCGCCTTTGCTGGAGCCGTCGTGGGGTTTTTGAAGAAATAGAATGGATGTAAAAATGTCGCTGGCGTAACCGCGCGGCGGACCGCCCCCAACCCCCTGAAGGAGGCTACCCGCCTGGGGCTTTTCCTACCTGAAAATTATAGCAGTGAAAAAGCCCCTTTCAGGAGGTTGAGGG
>JAJAZB010000464.1 GCA_026785975.1 Cytophagaceae bacterium
AACAATTCTAACGCTTGGCGCAACATTAGTTACAAGCAATTGATCGAAAAGAAACTAAAAAAGGCCCTCCTGAATGTTCAGGAGAGCCTTTTTCAATCAAAACCGTTCGATTTACAACAAGCCCTTCGCCATCAGATACTCCGCAATCTGCACGGCATTGGTGGCAGCGCCTTTGCGGAGGTTATCGGCCACAATCCACAGATTCAGCGTTTTGGCCTGCGTTTCGTCGCGGCGGATGCGGCCCACAAAAACCTCATCTTTGCCGTGGGCGTTGATGGGCATCGGGTACACGAAATTTTTCACGTCGTCTTCCACAACGACACCCTCGGCGTTTTCGAGAATGCCGTACACTTCGGCCAACTCAAACTCCTGATTAAATTCCACATTGACGGCTTCGGAATGCCCACCAATCGTCGGGATCCGTACCGTCGTGGCCGTCACGGCAATGGTTTCATCGCCCATGATTTTCCTGGTTTCGTTCACCATTTTCATCTCCTCTTTCGTGTAGCCATTGTCGAGAAACACGTCGATGTGCGGCAGCACGTTGAGGTCGATGCGGTGCGGGTACACCTGGCGAACCTGGTCTTTACCCGCCCGTTCGTCAAAAAGCTGATCGACGGCGGCTTTGCCCGTGCCCGTCACCGATTGGTAGGTCGATACCACCACGCGCTTCACGCCGAAACGCTGGTGCAAGGGGTTGAGTACCACCACCATCTGGATGGTCGAGCAGTTGGGATTGGCGATGATTTTGTCCGCTTTGGTGAGCGTGTGGGCGTTGATTTCGGGAACGATGAGTTTCTTGGTAGGGTCCATCCGCCAGGCCGACGAATTGTCGATGACGGTAATGCCCGCTTCGGCAAACAACGGAGCCAACGCCAGCGAGGTACTCCCACCCGCCGAGAAAATAGCCACGTCCGGTTTGGCGGCAATGGCCTCCTGGTAACTGACCACGGTGTAAGCTTTTCCCTTGAAGGTCACCTGTTTACCGACCGACCGCTCCGAAGCGACCGGAATGAGTTGGGTCACGGGAAAATTGCGCTCAGCGAGCACGTTCAGGATTTCGCCACCGACCAGGCCAGTAGCACCAACGACAGCAACTTTCATAGTTACAAAGCCCTAAGGGGCGTTTTTTGGATAAATAGTCTTCACCCTGAATACCCCCTGCCCCCTGAAGGGGGTTTTAGCCACCATACCGAAGAACCCCCTTCAGGGGGCAGGGGTATTCAGGGGTGGGGCCATAAAAAAATCGTCACCGCAGGACGGAAGTTACCGACAAAACTCTCTGGCAGAGCGGGGTCAGAAGCACCCGCCCTACGCCGAGGGTTCTATTTCGATTTCTTCAGGAACACGGTGACGACGCTTGGATTTCGCCCGCAAAGAAAAGGCAAAATTCTGTAAAACCAGGTGGATTCTTAAAATTTCACCGGGGAAACGGCCTGTGAAAGACCCTGCGGCAAAGGATTTTGTCGTTCAAACCGCCCGTACCGATCGTTGACGATGCGCTCGTTGTACATCTGCACGGCCTGCTTGAGAGTATGATTGCGCGAAAGCGTAAAACCCAGCGACATCCCGATCGCGCCCGCGTACAAACCCGCAAACGTATCGGTGCGGAAGCCGCTGTTGCGCTGCGTAAACAGGTACGCCAGGGGCGCAAACGCGACCGCCCCCGCCGCCATGCCAAACGAGCGGGCTTTGCGGTAACGGCGCAGTACGTCGCCATCGGCCAGTTGCATGAACGGCACCTGGAGTACATCGGGGTTGGAGCCAATGCGCCGACCGTCGTAAAAATAGCGCGGGCCGGGACCGACTTCGATGGATTTCAGCGAAAAGGAACGCGTGTTTTGGAGGGCGTTCAGGTTTTGGCCGAAGGCGGTGCCCGCTGCCAGCAGCAGCGCGAGGAGTAAAAGGTGTTTCATGGTGGGTCGTTGCAGAAAAGGCGCACTAAATTAACTGAACCTACCGTAAAAACGGCAATGTACCCGCAGCGAAATGGTAAATTTTTTCAGGCGTCAAACACGCGTCAAGCGGGACATCGAGTGCGCGCGTGTCCGTAATCTTCTCCACCGGACCGAACCAGGACAGGCCCAACTTCCCCACATTCGGGTGGCACTGGGCCAGAAATCGGTCGTAAAAACCGCCGCCGTACCCCACCCGATGGCCGTGGGTATCAAACGCCAGGAGCGGAATCAAAACAAGATCAATCCGCCGGGGGTCGATGCCCGGACCGCTACCTGGTTCGGGCAGGCTGAAGGAATTAATGGTTAGAGGCGTGTTGGGTGTCCAGGCCACGGGTTCGAGTTGGCCGGTTTCAAAATCGGTACGCGGCACAACGATCTGGATGTTGGGAAACGAGGCGTGGAGTTGCCGAAGCAATGAAAACGTATCGACCTCGCGCAGTCGCTCCGAGGATAAAAAACTGTGCAGAACCCGGACGGATGTCAGGTCAATTTCCCGGAAAAACCGATCGGTAAGGCGTTGGTTCAGTTGTTCAACTTCCGTCTCAGAAACTTGTCGGCGTCGGGCGCGAAACTCAACACGCAACTCGGCTTTGGTCATCATTTCATTAACCAATCAGTCCAGTTCCACCACGTAAAACCGGTAGTCGAGCGGATCGAAAACAGCGGCCATTTTTTGCAGGAAATCGGGGTAGGGCAACAAAAAATTCATCAGGTTTTCGACCCGTTCCTGCGCCGAGCCGTCCGGGAAAAGGTGCGCTTTTAGTTCAGCGAGGTGCCGCAGGCCGATTTCCTGCTGACGGGCTTCCGCCCGGATAAGTCGTTTTTCGAGCCATTCCAATCGGTTAAATAAGCGCTGCCGGTCGGCACGGACTGCCCCGCCGAGCGTCGGGTCGATGGCGATGGCTTTGTTGTACAAATGCGTGAAAAGCTGATCGAACCGCGCCGTTTCACCGTCCACTTCCAGGTCATGCTCAGCGTGCCGTTTCACGAATGATTTTCGTAGGGCCGCTTCTTCTTTGAATAAATCTTCCGCCGACAGATTCAGATTTTGCACCCGCCGGGCCGTGGACGGGTTGAGTACCAGCGCAAAATTCCGGGGCATCAACAAAGGAAATGGTACTTGGTAATAGTCAAAAACGCCCTTCAACTGCAACCAGTACGGCACTTCCGACGGCCCGCCGATGTAGGCCAGATTGGGCAGGATAACCTCCTGATACAAAGGGCGCAAGATGACGTTGGGGCTGAGGTGTTCCGGCTCGTCGGCAATGAGTTCGTCGAGTTCTTCGGGCAAAAACCGGAGGCCGGTATCCAACACTTCGTAGCCGTCGTGCGTGGGGATCAAACGCTCGCGCAGTCCGTTGGCGAGGTAGAAAAAGTTGATTTCGCGCGGGGTGATTTGTGACTTATAGCCCAGGCTTTCCAATCGTTTGGTCGTTTCGCCCACGAGCCGGTAGGTGTTGTGGTACCGCACATCATCCCGCATCACGTCCGCAAATTGGGCCTTTAAATCCCGGTCGTCGGCATCGAGGCACACGAGGCCCTCCGCCCCAAACAACTCGTGCAGGTACGCCCGCACGGCGCTGGCCAGGGTGGGTTGTTGGGCGTAACATCGTTCAAAGACCTCCAGTTTTTCGGGAATTACGGCGAATAGTTCCCCCAGTTCCTGCGTAGTCATCCGGCCCACCGCCCCGGTTTGTTCGGTCTCCCAGGTGTACGTTTTCCCCGAAAGAGAAACGTGATTGATCTCGGCAAAATCGTGATCCTCACTGGCCATCCAGTACACGGGTACGAAGCGATAATCCGGGAAATGAGCGGCCAGTTTTTTGGCCAGATTATTGACCGTCAACAGTTTATACGCGACGTACAGCGGACCCGTACAGAGGTTGAGTTGGTGGCCCGTCGTAACCGTAAACGTCTTTTCGTCGAGCAAAACCTGGAAGTCGGGCGGATTGGGTAACCCGGCGTACTGGCGTTGTAGCACATCGACCAAGGTTCGCCGTTTGGCGGCGTCAAAAGTTTTTAACGAAAGCCGGTGCCTGAAGCCCTCCAAATCCGGAAACCCGTCGTAAAAGGGTTTCAAGTCCGGTTTTTGGGCGATATAATCGAGAAAAAGTTTGGAAAACTGGCGGGTCGCATCAAAGGGAAGGGACTGAACAGGCATTGGATGAAGGGGGAAGAGAATCGAAAGTTGAGAATTGAAAATTGAAAACGGTTCGCCGCGCGGTTGAAAATTTCCTGCCTTTCACAACAAGTTTCAACCCTCAACTTTCAATTTTCAACTTTCAATTAAATCAGTTCTCCGTACAAATCGAAGGCTTCGGTGTTCGTGATTTTTACCAACGCAAAATCGCCCTGGCGCACGTACTGGCTGGCGGGCACGAGTACTTCATTGTCGACCTCGGGCGAGTCGTGCTGGGTGCGGCCCACAAAATAACCGCCTTCTTTGCGATCGAACAAGACCCGGTAAATCTTCCCGATTTTCTGTTGGTTGATCGACTCGCTGATGCCTTCCTGGAGTGCCATGATCTCATCCGCGCGTTCCTGCTTCACCTCGGCCGGGATATCGTCGGGCATCGAGTAAGCGTGGGTTTGGTCCTCGTGGGAGTACGTAAATACGCCCAGTCGCTCAAACCGCGCCTTTTCGACAAATTGATAGGTCTCTTCGTAAGCCGCCGCCGTTTCGCCGGGGTGCCCCACAATCAACGTGGTACGCAGGGCAATATCGGGTACTTTTTCCCGAATCGTCTGAATCAGTGCCTCGGTTTTTTCGCGGGTAATTCCCCGGCGCATCAATTTGAGCAACTCGGTCGAGCCGCTTTGCAGGGGCATATCCAGGTATTTACAAACGTTCGACCGCTGATTCATCACCTCCAGCACGTCCATCGGGAAACCCGCCGGGTAGGCGTATTGCAGGCGAATCCACTCGATGCCCTCCACGTCGGAAAGGCGCTCAATCAAATCGGCGAGGGTGCGTTTTTTATAGATATCGAGGCCGTAATACGTCAGATCCTGGGCAATCAGAATCAATTCTTTGGTACCCCGCCGAGCCAGCGAACGGGCTTCGGCCAAAAGCTCCTCGACCGGGCGCGAAACGTGTCCGCCGCGCATCAGCGGAATGGCGCAGAAACTACAGGGCCGGTCGCAGCCTTCGGCGATTTTCAGGTACGCGTAGTGGGCGGGCGTGGTGAGTAAGCGTTCGCCAACGAGTTCGTGTTTGTAATCGGCCTTCAGGGTTTTGAGCAGGCGGGGCAACTCGTTAGTCCCAAAAAAAGCATCGACCGTCGGAATTTCGAGTTCCAATTCATCTTTGTACCGGTGTGATAAACAGCCCGTTACGTACAGCTTGTCGATCAATCCATCGCTTTTAGCCTCGGCGTAGCGCAGAATGGTATCGATGGATTCCTGCTTGGCGTTGTCGATAAACCCGCAGGTGTTGACGATGACGATATTGGCATCGTCGCGCCGCGATTCGTGCGTGACGTTGTAGCCATTGCCTTTCAACTGCGTAAAAATTACTTCGGAATCCACGACGTTTTTGGAGCAGCCGAGCGTGACGATATTGACTTTATTCTGACGTAGGGTTTTGGTTTTCATAATTTCTTTTGTGAGGGGCAAGGGGCGGGCAAGTTACCCGGCACGCTTTCCTCAGCTCAGTACACCGCCGCGTAATCAACGACCAGGGTCAGGGTTGAAAATTGACCAGCCTTCACCGTCACCGGGTTAATATTCATTTCTCCGTCCGATAAATTGGCCCACAGACCCTTAGGTTCTTTCACAAACACCGAATACTGACCCGGCGGCAAGCTAACCCGGAACCGGCCCTGAGCGTTGCTAACCACTTTTTTGATCAGTCTGGTTCGGACGGAGTCGTAAAAACCGCCCGCATCGACCGTATTTACCTCACTCATTTTGGTCAGGGCGTACACGTGGATCTCCCGTTTAACGGGCTGGCCGCTGGCTCGGGGGCGATCGGGGCCGGGCATCACGTTGCCTGCTTTCCAAACGACTTTGCCCCGAATACCCCCTGATTTTTGCTCAAATGAAGACAACATTACCCACAAAATTAAGGAAAACAGGCCGATGGTTCTCATAATCAATTGGTTTGGCAAGAGAGGTAAAACTCCCAAGTGTTCCGCCTTTTAACGAAAAATAGCCTGAACGCGGTACCCCAGGCAATCCCCGGTTTAGCCGAGGATTTCCTTCGCCAGTTCGGGCAAATTAAGGCCGTTGAACGTCCCCGATGACATCAGCAGCAGGTTGGCGTTGTGCCAATCCTGAGCGAGGAGAAAGGCTTTCAATTTCTGATTGTCGGTAAAAACCTGCAAACGCGGATTGCCGAAGGCATCGACCACGTCGTGCGGCTCGATGGGTGTCAGTTTTTTGTGCGCAATGGTTTCCGGGCTGTAGTACACCACGGGTACATCGGCGGCATCGAAGCGGTTTAGGTACTGATCCAGAAAATACTTGTTGAGGCTACTGAACGTATGCAGTTCGACGCAGGCCACCAAACGGCGGTCGGGAAACTGCGCTTTCACGGCTTCCGTTGTGGCTTCGAGTTTGGATGGCGCGTGAGCGAAGTCACGAAATACTACGGTTTGGGCGTTTTCGCCGAGCCGTTCGAGCCGGTTGGCCGCACCCCGGAACGAAGCGACGGCCTCGTAAAACATATCGTCTTCAATGCCCAGTTTTTCCAGTACCAGCCGGGCACCGTTGAGGTTTTTCATGTTGTGCTCGCCGAATACCTGCACGGGAACTTCCTGGCCCGTCGGCGTCAGCAAAAACGTGTGGCCCTCGCGGATGACGTGCGGATGAATGCCGTAACCGAGCGCTTGCACGTCGAACCGTTCTTTTTTGCAAATCACCGAAACCACGTCGTCCGTTTCGTCGAAAATCAGGGTACCTCCTTTGGGTGTGGCTTCGGCCAGCAGTTCAAACTGATCGACGTAGGCTTCAAACTCGGGGTAAACGTTGATGTGATCCCAAGCAATGCCGCTCATGAGCGCGATGTGGTGGTGGTAATGCAGGAATTTAGGCTGCCGGTCGATGGGTGAAGAAAAGTACTCATCACCCTCGATGACGATGACCGGCGCATCGTCCGAAAGTTTGACCATGTTGTCGAAACCCTCAATGCGGGCACCCACCAGGTGATCGAACTTGCGGTTGAAGTACCGCAACACGTGCAGAATCAGGCTGGTGGTGGTGGTTTTGCCGTGGCTCCCGGCGATAACCACGCGCTGCTTGTCGCGGCTTTGCTCGTAGATAAATTCCGGGTAGGAATAGATTTTTAAGCCCAGGGCCTGCGCCCGCACCAGTTCAGAATTGTCGGGGCGCGCGTGCATTCCCAGAATGACAGCGTCGAGGTCGGCGGTGATTTTATCGGGAAACCAGCCCATCTCGGCGGGCAGCAGGCCGTGTTGGGTCAGGCGGGTTTTGGAAGGTTCGTAAATCTCGTCGTCGGAGCCGGTGACGTGTTCACCTTTTTGATGCAGCACGATGGCCAGATTGTGCATGGCGCTGCCGCCAATGGCAATGAAATGAAGGCGTTGGGGGGTAGTGGGAGGGAATGAAGTCATTGAAAATGCTACAAATCAGCGAATTGACGAAACCGTTCCCAATTGGGACAAGGGCGCATTAAATTTTAGTTAAGTCGTTGGATGGGGTAAACTTTTTGCAGGTAGATTCTTGTTACAAAGGTTACATTTTTACCGCAATTTCGCACGCCCTGCCAACCCCATGAGGTGCAAAGCCGATTTGAATGAATTCAGGGTGGCTGAAAAGTTTTGTAGAAAACCAACTATTCATACTCATCCCATTTAGCATTCATAATTCAGTATTTTACACAGTGCCTCGCGCAAAATAATGAAGAACTACATTGATTTGATTGAACAAACTTTTGAATTCCCAACGCGGGAATTCAACGTGGATGAAGGCCACACGCTCCTGTTCAACAATGTGCCCCTGATGGACATCATCAAGGAATATGGTACGCCGCTCAAACTGACGTACTTACCCAAAATCAGCGAGCACATCGAAGCCGCCCGGTTGTTGTTTCGCAACGCCATCAAGAAGTTCAATTACAAAGGAAATTACACGTATTGCTACTGCACCAAGTCGTCGCACTTCCATTTTATTACGGAAGAAGTACTGAGCCATGGGGGGCAACTCGAAACGTCTTCGGCCTTTGATATTTCCATTATTCGGGAGTTGTACCGGCAGGGCAAGCTGACCAAGAATACGTATATCATTGCCAACGGCTACAAGCAACCGCTGTATTTGCGCTACCTCACCAACCTGATCAACGACGGGTTTCACTGCATTCCCGTCCTCGACAACCTCAAGGAAGTGGATTTTTACGCCCAGCACGTCACGGCGGAGAGCGTCAGCCTCGGCATTCGCATTGCCACGGACGAGGAACCCAACTTCGCTTTTTATACCTCCCGGTTGGGCATCCGGTACAACGACGTGGTGCCACTTTACAAAGAAAAAATTGAAGAGAACCCGAAGTTGAAGTTGAAAATGCTGCACTTTTTCATCAACACGGGTATTCAGGACAGTGCCTACTACTGGAGCGAATTGAGCCGGTTTATTTACAAATATTGTGAATTAAAAAAGCTCTGCCCCGAACTTGATTCCATCAATCTCGGTGGCGGCTTGCCCATTCAAACCTCGCTGCAATTCAATTACGACTACCAGGCCATGATTGATGAAATCGTGGAATCCATCGCCTGGATTTGTTCCAAAAACAACGTGCCCCCGCCCAACTTATTTACCGAGTTCGGGAGTTTTACCGTGGGTGAAAGCGGGGCGGTCATTTATTCGATCATCGACCAGAAGTTACAGAACGACAAGGAGTTGTGGTACATGATTGACGGTAGTTTCATCACGCAATTGCCGGATTCGTGGGGGCTAAACCAGAAGTACATTATGCTGCCGGTCAACAACTGGGACGCGCCGTACCAGAAGGTGAACCTCGGCGGACTGACCTGTGATTCGCAGGATTATTACAATTCAGAAGCCCACACGTCGGACTTGTACCTGCCGATTTTTGACGAAGAAAGAGAGCAGCAGTACGTCGGATTTTTCCATACCGGTGCGTACCAGGAATCGTTGGGCGGCTACGGCGGCATTCAGCACTGCCTGGTGCCCGCGCCGAAACACGTTCTGGTGGATCGCGATGAGGAGGGCAACATCACCACGCGTCTTTTCGCGCCCGAACAAACCCATGAGGCGATGCTACCGATTCTGGGCTACGAACTGAAACCGAAGGAAGGCGAAAGTGAAGTTCACGTGCCGGGCGTCAATGCCGCTTCGCCGGAAGGAAACCAAACCCACACCGAGACGGAGGTAGAAAAACCCGAGATGGTGGAACAGTAGGCGCGACAAAAGAAAATTTTAAGACCGCAATTCATATCCGATTGGCGAGATTCAGCGTTCAATGAATTGATTCAGAAATCATTGGGCGTTGAATCCCCCGCTCCGAACTCTTTCACCAGAAACATGAAAAAGTCTCTTTTCCTCTTCAGTCTCCTGGCCGCGTTGACAGTGGCTTCCTGCGCCCGTAAAAACAACTGCCCGGCGTATAGTAATACCAAAGTTGAAGTGCCGAATAATCCGCGCTGAATTTTGTCTGAACCAGGATTGGCCGGGATTTTAGGATTTACAGGATAAGTA
>JAJAZB010000465.1 GCA_026785975.1 Cytophagaceae bacterium
CCCCCCCCCCCCCCCCGTGGCGCGGGGCGGCCCTCTTTTTGTTGGGTGGTAAAAACAGGCCAATCTCAATTGACCCGACGGCCAGCAATCCGCTTAATCAACCGCTTGGGGCATACTTTTTTGGTAGCCAATCCAACGAACAGTAGCTTTGCCGAACGATTTGAAAACTAATTTTTCCCATGTTTGAACAACTTTTTACCGCTGAAGCCCTCGTTAGTTTGCTGACGTTGACCTTTTTAGAAATCGTCCTGGGGATCGACAATATCATTTTCATCTCCATCGCCGCCAACAAGCTACCTGCCAGAGACCAGCCTAAAGCCCGCAATATTGGGTTGATCCTCGCTATGGTTTTTCGGGTGGTTCTGCTGTTCGGCATTTCCTTTCTGATTTCACTCCGCGAACCTTTTTTTACGTTCGATTGGGGCTGGTTTCGGGGTGGTATTTCGGGACAAAGCCTCATTCTGTTCTTTGGGGGCCTGTTTCTGCTCTACAAAAGTACTTCAGAGATTCACCATAAATTGGAAGGGAATTCGGAAGACGAAGTAAAAACACCAACCAGCGCGGGAAATAAGGGTCTGACCGCCGTTGTTTTGCAGATTGCGATCATCAACATCGTCTTTTCCATCGATTCCATTCTCACGGCCATTGGTCTTACTCAAAATCTGCCCGTCATGGTTATTGCCGTAGTGCTATCGGTACTAATTATGATGGTTTTTTCAGGCTCGGTGGGCAAGTTTGTTAACGAGCATCCGTCCGTGCAGATGTTGGGCCTGGCTTTTCTGATTATGATTGGCTTTATGCTCATCGCGGAGGCCGCGCACATCGGCGACATCGTCATTTTCAATTCTGAAGTGGGCGCGGTACCCAAAGGCTACCTGTATTTTGCCATTGCCTTCTCCCTGCTGGTTGAGGTGCTCAACATGAAGATGCGTAAAAACAAAACGCCGATTCAACTCCACGGTTACGAAGAGCAGGCCGAGCGTGAAGGGATGTGGAAACAGAAAAAGTAAGGCGTTTAGGTTTGTTTTTAAGCGCAAGGGCCACGCTGATTTCTATGATTCAAGTTAAGACTGGGGCGTAATTTTTCTGATACTCGCGGTCTTGACTTGAATCATAGAAATCAGCGTGGCCTCAATTATTTTCAACCTGAAAACCTGAAAATCTTAGAACAAACGAACGCGCCGGACAATATGCCCGGCGCGTTCGTTTGTTCTAAGGAAACCAGTTGAATTAGTTGATTTTCACGACTTTCTGCACAGCGTGCTGCCCGCCCGCTTCGAGGTGGAGCAGGTACAGCCCGTTGGTTTGCTCGCTCAGATCCAACTCGGTCACGTGGCGGGTGCTGGGTTGGTTGCTTTGGTAACTGCTCACCGCCCGGCCCGACAGGTCGGTGAGGCGTAGTGCCAGGGGTTGGGCCGTTTCGAGCGAAACTTCAACGATTAGGCGGCCGTTGGTCGGATTGGGGAATGCATTGACCGTCCAGCCAGCCGCCAAAGCAGGCGCAACCGACGTGGGCACGATGATGTTGACGGTGATGGGTTGCGAAGCAAACAGGCAACCATCGTTGCTCCCAACCGCCAGGGCGTAATTGGCCTGGCCGGGGTCTTTCACCACGTAATTCGCCGTGTTGGCTCCGGGAATAGTCTGGCCGTTTTTCTGCCACTGGAGGGTAGTGCCTCCACTTGACGTGCCGTTGAGCGTAACGGTGTTGGGCGAGTACACGGTGGTGGGTCCGGCGGGGGTGATCGCGACCGACAACTCGGTGCCTTTGGGCGTGAGCGTAAAAGTTTGCGAAGAACCTACGCAGCCCTTGCTATCCGTGACGGTCAGTGTAAAGTTGCCGCCAACCGGAGTGCTCAACCGCGCCGAGTCGATGGGTAGTATCGTGGCGTCGTTTTTCCATTGAAACGTATATTTTGGCTGACCACCGATGACGGTCGCGGTGAGCGTGGACGTCGTGCCTTTACAAATGCTGCTGGCCCCCGCGATATTCACCAGCGGACGGGGGAGTTCGGCTAGTTGCAGGGTGTCCGTGCGGCGACAGCCTTTGTTGTCGGTTGCCAGCAGGGTGTAGAGTCCACCGATGGCGGCTTGTATTTTCATACTATCCACCGTGTTGGGAACCAGATTGCCATTGACCCGCCATTGGTACTGGTACGTTTTGGGATCGCCGTACCCGGCGGCGGCGTTGGCGTTGAGCGTCGTCCGGCCGTTGGTACAGACGTAATTGTTACCAACGATTTTGTTGGTCAAGTTGCAGGGGAAGTACTTGAGCAATACTTTAGCCGTATCCGACTTGCATCCGGCGGCGTCCGTAACCACTAAAAAAACGGTTGCATCCCGGGTGAACGGCCCGATGGCGGGGCGGGCGTCGGTGTCTTTGAGCGAAATTTTGACGGCCGGATTTGCTGACCATTGATACGTGTAGCCCGGTGTTCCGCCCGAAGCCGTCGTGACATTTAATTTAGTCAGATCGTAGAGGTCCGGGCCAACGATCTCGCCGCCCGGCCCGGCGCTGGCCGTGGGCCGTGGCAGTGCCCGAACCGTGGCCGTTGGTGAGACAAATCGGCAACCCCTGCTGTCGGCTACTTCAACCGTGTAATTGCCAGCAAACAGGTCGGCGGTGAGGCCAATTTGGCCCGAAATGGGTTGGTTGTCTTTACGCCACTGGTACCCGTACCCACCAGCCCCACCGCTGGGATTGGCCTTTAGTTGCGTGAATACCGAGGTGCCTCCCTCACAATAAAAGTCTTTTCCGGAAATGCCCACACTCAGGGTGCTGTTGCTGACACTGACGGTATTGGACGTCGCCTGACAGCCTTTGCCATCAGTCACGATGACGCGGTAGCTGCCCCCGGAGCCGGTGGTGAAGGGGTTGTCGTTACTGGCGTTGTTGCCGCTGTTTTGCCACTGATAATTAACTCCCCCAGTGTTGCCCGCTACCGCCGCTGAAAACGTAACTGAGGCACCGGGACAAATCAGGTCGGTTGGTGCCGACGCGCTGACACTCAAGGCGCTGTTGCTGACCACAACGGCGTTGGACGTCGCCGAACAGCCTTTGCCGTCCGTGACAATAACCCGGTAACTACCCCCCGAACTGGTAGCATAGGTATTGCCGTTGGCACCACTGATGTTGGCGTTGTCTTTCTGCCATTGGTACGAGACTGCGCCATTGTTGCCGGTTACACTGGCCGTGAAAGTGGCCGATGCGCCCGCACAAATGATATCCGTCGAGGTGCTGTTTGTC
>JAJAZB010000466.1 GCA_026785975.1 Cytophagaceae bacterium
GGAGGGACCTTGCTGGGTGGCGAAATACAAGGTCCCTCCTGCGTCGGGCCGGGTGGCTGGTGCCATGACAAAAAAAGCTCAAGTACCCCTCCTCACTCCTAATTCATCATGTTCAAAGAAATCTTCCTGTTCGAGCTAAAATACCGGTTCCGCCGCCCGGCGACGTACGCGTATTTTGGAATTCTATTTTTGTTTTTACTGCTGGTCACGATCTACGGTAACGGCCCGGCCTCGGAGAAAACCAACGTCAATTCGCCCTTTGCCATCGCCAATTTCCTGTCGGTCATCACCATTTTTGGTACGCTGATCGCCTCGGCAATTATGGGCGTACCTGTGTTTCGCGACATCGAACACGGCACGAAGGACTACTTTTTCAGTTATCCAATCACCGAAAAAGGCTACCTGCTCGGTCGCTACCTCGGCTCATTCATTACGCTGCTATTTGTCATGTTGGGGGCCTGCCTGGGTATTGCAGTCGGCTCGGCGTTGGGGCCGTTGCTGGGTTTGAGCGATAATCCCGAGCGCTTCGGGCCGTTTGTGCTCTGGCATTACCTGCAACCGATGCTGGTGGTGGTGCTGCCAACGATGTTTTTTGTGGGTTCCATCTTTTTCGGCCTGGTCGCCCTTACCCGCAAGGTGTTCGTGACCTACGTGGGCAGCATCGTGTTGTTTATTGGGTATCTGGTGGCAAGCGCGCTGATGCAGGACATCGAGCAGCGCGACCTGGCTTCGATTCTCGACCCTTTTGCTAATCGCACCATTGGCGACATGACGCGTTACTGGACGCCCCCGGAGCAAAATACCCTGACCGTGCCGTTTACGGGAAATCTCCTCTGGAACCGCCTGCTCTGGGGCGGCATTGGCCTGTTGGTGCTGGTGTACACCTAGTTTCGCTTTGATTTTCAGCGATTTTTAGCCGTTAAATTGGGCAAAAAACAGGGGGAAGAGTTGACTGTAAAAGCGACCCGCCCGCTGAGTATGTTGCCCATTCCCCAGAAAGTCTACACGACGGCGGCGTACCTGAGTCACCTGTTTCGACTGGCCCGGCTGGAGTTTTTCAACATCGTCAAAGACCCGTATTTCCTGGCGATTCTGCTGGGTGGTTTCCTGTTTTTGTTCTTCGACGGCTGGTTTGGCTTCCCCACCTTCGGCACCCCCGCGCTCCCGCTGACGTATTATATGCTCGAAGTCAAGGATTTCAACTACATTCTTTTCGTCTACATCATCCTGATTTTCTACACCGGCGAGGCCGTTCACCGCGACAAATCCGTGCGCTACGACAGCATCGCCGATGCCCTGCCGGTGCCCAACTGGCTCGGGTACGGCTCCAAATTCCTGGCCTTACTCGGCGTTTGTTTTTTGCTGGTCAATCTGGTTTGGGTGAGTGGCGTCCTCAACCAAACTATCAAAGGCTACTTCAATTACGAGTTTGGAATGTACTTCAAAGACTTGTATCTCATCGAGTTACCCGAGTACGTTCAACTCGCCATGCTGACGTTTTTCGTGCATATTCTGGTCAACAATAAGTTCCTGGGCCACGTGATTTCCATCGCCGTTTGGATGGTGCTGTTCGGCGTTCGCAATTTCGGTGAGCAGGATTACAACCTGTTTTTTTACAGCTACACCCCCGGCTACCGCATTTCTGACCTCAACGGGTTCGGGCACTTCTGGAAGCCCCTGTTGTCGTTCAACGTGTACTGGCTGTTGCTCGGGGCGATCCTGCTGGTGTTGGGTAATTTGCTCTGGAACCGGGGTTCGGAGAGTAGTTTCAAAACCCGCCTGAAACTCGCCCGGCAACGCTTCAATACCCCCGTTGCCGTAATCCTCTCGCTGCTGACGCTGGGTTGGCTGGGGATGGGCTTTTACATTTACCGCAACGTGAGCGTACAAAATACCTACCGCACCGCCGAGGAATCCCGCCGCCGACAGGCCGATTTTGAGAATCTTTACAAAAAATACGAGCGCATTCCTCAGCCCAAAATCACGGACCTCAAGGTGGCCGTCGATTTGTACCCGAGCCAACGGTACGTGGAGGCAAGGGGCGTGTTTATGCTTAAAAATAAATCACTGAAATCCATTGATTCCCTGCACCTCAACGTGGGTAGCGCCCTGGAGCATTTCAAAATTAAATCCCTGATTATCGGCGGATTAGTGCCCAAACTGATTCACAACGACACCAGTTTTCGCTACTACATTTACCGGCTGCCCAAAACGCTCCAGCCCGGCGACAGCGTCAAAATGGACATGGCGACCCGGAGCGAAAACCGGGGTTTTGCCAACAGTGGTTTCAGTCGGGAAGTGGTGTACAACGGCAGTTTTCTCAACGGCAGCGACCTGTTCCCGAGTTTTGGTTACAACGCGGGGAGCGAACTGGATTCGGATAAATACCGCAAGAAATACGGCCTGCCCAAAAAGGAGTACTCCGCCCCCAAACAGACCGACGCGTTTGGCCTGAGCAACCTGCTTTTCAACGATGACGCCGACCTGGTTACGTTTGAAGGAACGGTTTCGACCGAACCCGATCAAATCGCGATTTTGCCCGGCTATTTACAAAAAGATTGGGTGCAAAAAGGGGCGGATGGCCAACCGCGCCGATACTTCAGCTACAAGCAGGAAGGCTTGATGGATTTGTTTTTCAACGTCAGTTCGGCCCGCTACGCGGTGACGAAGGAACTCTACAAAACGCCTGATGGCCAGAACCTTAAAATTGAGATTTACCACCACCCCAGCCATACGCGCAACGTGTCGCGCTACGTGCAGTCGGTCAAAGATGCGGTGGCCTACAACAACCTGAACTACCGCCCGTACCAGTACCGGCAGGTGCGGATTCTGGAGTTTCCACGCTACGCCGGTTTTGCGCAGTCGTTTCCGAATACCGTCCCGTACACCGAGAGTTTTGGCTGGGTGGCCGACTTTTCCGATCCCAACAAAACCGATTACGCGTACTACGTCACGGCCCACGAAGTGGCCCATCAGTGGTGGGGACACCAGGTTTGTCCGAGCAACACGCGCGGAGCCAACCAGATTTCGGAGTCGATGGCCGAGTATTCGGCGCTCATGGTGCTCAAGCACAAATACGGCGAAGACGTGATGCAAAACCGCCTCAAATACTGCCTCGACCAGTACCTGGGCGGGCGGGCCAACGAGGATAAATTTGAAGAAACGCTCCTCGAAAACGACAGTCGTTCCTACGTTTGGTACGACAAAGGCTCGCTGGTACTCTACGCTTTGCAGGACATGATGGGCGAAAAAGCCCTGAACAAAGCCTTCAGTGATTTTGCCAACAAGAACGCTTTTTTGCAAAAACCGCCTTTTCCCACCTCCGGAAAATGGCTCGGGGCCATTCGCGCGGCGGTGCCCGATTCGTTGCAATATTTCGTGGAAGATGCCTTCGAGAAAATCGCCCTGTACGAAAACCGCATCAAAAAAGCCGAAATGACCAAAGGCAAAGGCGATGCGTACCAGGTAAAACTGACCGTGCAAAGCAAGAAACTTTACTACGATAAAAAAGGCAACGAAACCGGCCAGGGAAAAGGCAATGACCTGATTGAAATCGGTATTTTCACGGAGGACAAAAAAACCAGCACTGGTCAGACCCGGAAGGTGCCGCTGTATCTGAAAAAACATTGGCTCAGTCCCGGCGACCACGTGTTGACGTTGGCCGTCAAAGGGAAACCCGTCAAAGCGGGTATTGACCCCTACAATAAACTCATCGACCGCATTTCGGACGATAATGTTATTGCGGTGGAGTAGAAAGGGTGTGAGGGTTTGAAGAGTTTGAGGGTTTGAAAGTTAGAGGCAGGGCGCTTAACCTTTGAAGCGCACGTGAGGCTTTTTCTGTATGAAACGAATTCTGATTGCCGACGAAATGCACCCCAGCCTGTTTCCGATGCTCGCCGAAGCAGGCTGGGAGTACGACTACCAACCCAGAATCCAACGCCCCGAATTGCTCGAAAAACTCGGTGGGTTCGAGGGCCTGATTATTCGCAGCAAAACCAGCATCGACGCAGAACTTCTGGCGCGGGCCAGCCGCCTCCAATTCATCGGGCGGGCGGGCGCGGGCCTCGATTTAATCGACCTCGATTACTGCCAGCAACGCGGCATTCGGGTATTCGCGGCCAACGAAGGCAACCGCGACGCCGTGGCCGAACACGGCGTTGGGATGCTCCTCGGCCTGTTCAACCACCTCAACCGGTCCGACGCGCAGGTACGGCAACGCATCTGGAAACGCGAAGAAGCCCGGGGCACCGAACTGATGGGCAAAACCGTCGGCATCCTCGGCTACGGCAACAATGGCCGGGCTTTTGCTCAACGTCTGAGCGGCTTTGGCGTTCGGGTGCTGGCCTACGACAAGTACGCGCCCGTCGATGGGCCTTTCGCCGAACCGGCCCCGCTCGAAGACATTTTAGACCAGGCCGACATCATCAGCCTACACGTTCCGCTAACGGACGAAACCCTCCGCTGGGTCGACGAAGACTTTATCCATCGGGTACAAAAGCCGTTTTTTCTGGTCAATATGTCGCGCGGCGAAATTGTTGTGTTGGCCGATTTACTGGCCGGTTTACAAAACGGCAAGGTACGCGGTGCCTGCCTCGACGTGCTGGAAAATGAAAAACTCGACCGGCTCACGCCCGAGCAATCCGCCACTTTTGACGTGCTGGCTGCCCTGCCGAATGTACTATTCACGCCTCACGTGGCGGGCTGGACGCAGGAGAGTAACGTGAAGATAAATGAGGTGTTGGTGGGGAAAATTAAACAATTGCCGGTTACATTTGGGTAAGAAAAAACGGCCAAAACCATGCTCAACTCGCTGGAAATACGCAACTACCGCAACCTCAAACACCTCACCATCGAAAAGCTGGGCCGGGTGAATTTGGTGATTGGGAAGAATAATACGGGGAAGACAAGTTTGTTGGAGATCTTAGGTATTTTTTTTACCGACGATGAGATGCAATTCATCGAAGAAGCTCTACGTGGTACTCTCACGCTTAAGGGCACTTCAAACAGAGAAGAAATTAACAGAGTAAATACTTTAAAGTCTCTTTTTTATAACGAAACCTTTTCTTTTTTTGAAAGAGATTATGATATTACAGTTCAAGAAATTGAAGAAGTTTTTCTATCCCCAATGACGATACGTTTCGCAAAAGTAGATTACCATCGTGAAAGTGAATTTTACAATGTGTTTGAAATTGTTGGCCGAAAGAAAGATGCAGAGAAACGTAGTTTTCTACTTGATCAATTTCTTATACAGAAAGGAAATGAGTATAAAAGATATGATATTGGAGAAGGGAAAATTATGACTTATGATCTTGAACCTCATTCTATGAGAGGGAGAAAAGAAAATGTTAAATATATTAAATCTTTTAATGTTGATAGAATTGAGAACGGCACTTTATTTGGGAAAATAAATTTTACAGATAAAGAAAAATACGTAGCAGATTCACTCAAAATTATTGATTCAAGAATAGAACAATTTAATTTCATTAAGAATGAGAAAGGTGAACAAGCTGCGGTAGTAAAGTTGCAGGGCGTTGAAGGTGCTAAATCATTGTCTCAATTTGGTGACGGCATCAATCGCATTCTGACAATCATTCTCGCAATGGTGAATTGTGAAAATGGCTACCTGCTCATTGATGAATTTGAAAACGGCCTGCATTATTCGGTGCAGGAAAAATTGTGGGAAATTATTTTTCAACTCTCCGAACAGCTTAACATTCAGGTATTCGCGACGACGCATAGTAATGACACGATTCGCACATTTGAAAATGTCGTCAATCAAGATGTGGCGCATCCAACGAATGGCGTATTAATTAAATTAGACAATATCGAAGGAAGTATCGAAGCAACCGTATTCGAGCCGGATGAACTGAAATTCATTACCGATAATTTTATCGAAGCCCGGTAGCTTATGAAACTGGAAGAAAAATTTCTTGCTAAACTTCTGGTTGAAGGCAACGACGACCAGCACGTCGTCTGGGCAATTTGTGAGAAGTTAGTAATCTTAGAAACTTTCGATGTAGTTGACTGCAACTCAGATTCGCAAGCGATTGGTCAGTTAACAAGTCGAATAAAACTTCGGAATGCCAGTGTCTTGGGAGTTGTGCTCGATGCTGATACGGATTTAGCGAAACGTTGGACTCAAATCCAAAACAAACTTCAGCCATTTGGGTATCCAGTTCCTGAAACTCCAGATTTAGATGGTACCCTAATTCCTTCGCCGGGAAGCGGATATCCACAAGTTGGCATTTGGTTGATGCCGGATAATCAGTCAACTGGAATGCTCGAAGATTTCGCCCAACAACTTATTCCAGAATCCGACCAGTTGTTGCCGATAGTCCAACAAATTATCGCTGAACTTGATACTGAACCTCGCAAGGCCAAATTCAAAGCCGTTCATAAAACGAAAGCGCTCATTCACACTTGGCTTGCCTGGCAAGAGCATCCCGGCACACCGATGGGGCAAGCATTGACAAGCTCGTATTTATCGACCAACCACGAACTCTGCACCCGCTTCGTCACCTGGCTCAATGCCCTTTTCAACACCTAAAACCTCCTCTAACTCCATGCAGGATTTCCTCGAAAAAGTCGCCCTCATCACCGGTTCTGGCTCTGGTCTTGGGCGCGCGGCGGCGTTGCAATTTGCCCAACGCGGCGCCAGGGTCGTTGTGTCGGACGTGAATGAAGAAGGTGGTCAGGAAACCGTAAACCTGATTCGGGACGCGGGTGGAACGGCTATTTTTTTTCGGTGTGACGTTTCGCAGGAGGCCGAGGTGAATGCCCTGATTCAGCAAACCGTCGAAACCTACGGACGCCTGGATTGCGCGGTCAACAACGCGGGCATTGGCGGGGTTCTGGTCCCCACGCATCAATATCCGCTCGGCAATTTTGAGAAGGTGCTGTCCGTCAACACGACGGGCGTTTTTTTGTGCATGAAGGCCGAGTTGCAAGTCATGTTGTCCGCCGGGCGCGGTAGCATCGTCAATGTTTCCTCGGTGTCGGGTTTAGTGGGATTTCCCAATAACCTCGCCTACGCCACCAGCAAGCACGCCGTGATCGGTCTGACGCGCACCGCCGCGCTGGAATATGCCCGGAAAAACATCCGAATCAATGCGGTTTGTCCGGTGTTCACGATGACACCCATGGTCGAAGGTTTGCTCGAAGCCGTCGGGCCGGACCGGGCGGCGATGATGGAACAGGGTATTCCAATGAAACGGTTTGGGAAGGCGGAGGAAATCGCGGATGCTATCGTCTGGCTTTGCTCCGATGCTTCCTCGTTTATCACGGGTCACTCGTTGCCCATCGATGGCGGCATGACGGCAGGGTAGGTTTTTCAATTAGGAATTGAAAGACCGCCTTGCAAGTCTAAATCACGTATTGAACGACCCTGTGTTTTCAATTCCTAATTGAATCATAAACTCAGGTAGGCTTCTAAACCGCCCTCCACATTTTTGGCTTTCGGAAAACCCCGGCGGTTGAGGTACCGGCTGGCGTAGTCGCTGAGCGAGCCGTAGTAACACACCACGACGACTTCCTGACTTTGCCAATCCTGAAGTTCGCCGAGGCGGTCGGGTAGTTCGCCCGTCGGAATATTGAGGCCACCCAGATTAAAATCGGCAAATTCGTCGGCTTCGCGTACGTCGAGTAAATGAAGTGATTCGCCAGTTTCGAGGCGCTGCTTGAATTCCGCTGCCGATAGGCCCGCCTCAGTCATCCATTTCGTTCCAGGCCAGCATTCCGCCCGTCAGGTTGCGTACGTTGGTGAAGCCGGCCTGCTCCATGATCTGCTGCGCCGTCGCCGAGCGTTTGCCCGAACGGCAATGCACAATGACTTCTTCGTCTTTCCAATCCTCGATTTCGTCGAGGCGATCAGCTAAATCGCCCAGCGGAATCAGTTTAGCCCCGATGTTCTGCACCTCGTATTCATCGGGATTGCGCACGTCGAGGAGGGGCAGGTTTTCGCCCTTGTCGAGGCGTTCTTTCAGTTCTTCTACAGAAATGTCCATGTTGGAATTAGGGGTTTAGTAGTTGATTTTCAATGCGTTATAACTACACGTTTGCGGTAGCTACGCCAGTCGTCGGCCAGTTTTAGTACGTAAATTCCGGCGGGGAGGTCCGACAAATCGGTTCCTCGCTGTCCACGGATATCGAGTTGGCGTACGGTTTGACCGGCAATATTCATAATTTCGAGGCGGCGAAACCGATCGTCGTTCCATTCGATAGGCCCACGGGTTGGGTTGGGAAATACCGTAACATCGCCTGCGGTTGGTTCGGTTTCGGTGCCCGTTACCACCGTATTCGCTTGTCCGCCCGTGACGGCCCGCACCATGAAACTGCCCTGCAAGGTGGTGTTGGGTATCCATTCACTGCCCAAATTGTAGAAGATTTCTTTACCAAAATTCGTGTTTTTATCGAGGCCAACGGGCAACGCATCTTCGCTGAGTTGAATCCAGGCCACGTAAAACGTATCCCGCACGGCAACAGGGTTCTTCAGCGCCAGTTCCACAAATCCGTTCGGTTCGGCGGAGTAGTTTACGGTGTACCCCTGCTGGCCCAGCGTCCGGCCCGGTTTGCCGTTTTCATCCGCCAGAATTTGAATGGTAAAGTTCTGACCGGTTAAATTTTTCCGGTATTGCACCACGTGCATCCGCACCGCCGAAACCACGTCGGGCTGGGTACCGATGAAGCGAACGGCCACCCGACCCAACCGCTGGTTGACGTCGGCGGCGTACTCGGCGGTACCGTCGTCGTAAGCGAAGTAAGTATCGAGTACCGTCTGGCCCGACAGCGTATCGTTGCGCTTGAGGTTCACACCCGGAATCGAGGGATTCTGGTCGTCGGTCGTGAGCAGGTCAAAGGTGTAGCGAATCACCGCCCGGGGTCCGGCAAAGGCCGTCAACGGCGTTGGTTTCACCGATTTCACCTGCGATGCGCCCACGCCGATATTCTCGGAAACGGGCTGGGTGTACTGCTGGAGCGTTTGGCCGGTGGTGACTTCGCGCACGCTCAGGCGCAACGTGGTGAAGTTGTTGTTGTTAAACAGGTTGACGATGTCCGTGCGGAGCGAGTCGGTAGTTTCGGCAGCCGGATTGCGCAAGTAGTGCTTCAGCGGCATGGCCGTGTACCGCCGCAGGTACGAGGTCGGTTGCCGCCGCACGGCAACGTCTTTATAAAAACGGTCGGTGGCCCGGCGGCTTTTGTTCAAATAAATATAATCGAGGTGCCAGGTATCGAACGCGCCGGATTGCCGCCCGAACGCCTGAAACCTAAACTGGAAATTGGCGTGGAAATACACCGTTGCCTTCACCGGAATCAGTACCTGGGTAAATTGGTTGGAAAGCACCTGCCCGACTTGTTTCCAGATGACTTGCCAGGCACCGGTGGCGGTTCGGAATTCGAGTTGCAGGGAGTCTTCGCGGTCAGGCAATTCGCCGAGGCCCCGGGCCTGCCAGAAAAAACTGAGATACACCGAATCGGGCGCACTCAGCGCCGACAAGTCGATGCCCTGCGAGGTGAGGGTATCGACGCGACCTTTGCTCAGTTCATTCGCAAAATCGTAGGGAACCCGGTTGCGGCCCAGTCCGTCGAGCGTGGCCACATTGACCGAGGGCTGGTTGATGGCCAGGGTGTTGTTGACGACGACCCCGCCGCCCGTTTGCCAGAGCGTCGGATCCGGCAACCCATTGACCGTCAGTGAAAAGTCATCGAAGAAGGGTAGCGCCAGGGCTTGGGTGCGGGCCGTTTTAAACCCATTTCCCGGAGTAGCCAAGGCAGTTGTACCGAGTGGATATTCGCGGAGTTGGGCAAAAGAAAAGGCAGAAATCAGGCAAAAGAACGCGCTCAGTGCCCCGCTTAGTCTTAGAACTTTTGTGTCGAAACGAATGGAAAGCAGTACGCTCGCGCCCCGAGTACTCGGGGGAGCAGTTAAGGTGAAGTTATTGCTGCGGTGGTGGAGTTTCGCCATTTTCAGTTGTGCCGCCTTCGCTGCTGGGTTCGGGCTGACCAGCTACCCAGATATCGATCACGTCGCCAACCCGGATTTTGTCGCCCTGCCCGGCTTCTGGGCGCTGGCGGATGACCGTGCCGGGGGTTGCGCCGGGTGAACTTTCGTAAATAATCACCCCGACGTTCAAATCGGAGCCTTTGATGATGAGTTGGGCTTCATCGAGGGTTTTTCCCGTCAGCGGTGGCACGTCAAGTTCGGTATTGCCGAGGCCGTTGCCCACCACGATATCGACGGTTGACCCTTTCGCAATTAACGTGCCGGGGCTGATTTTCTTGCCCTGATAAAGCTGGGCCAACACGGCATTTTCGGCCAAATCGTCTTTGTAAGTGATATTGCCGATGACCAACCCGTAATTGCGCAGGGTGACCTCGGCGCTCCGGTACGACAAATCGGTGAGTTTGGGCATCCGGACCTGCGGTGCCGTGGCGGTGGTGATGGTGATGTACACCTTGCGGCCTTCTTTAACTTTGGCACCCTGGCGGGGGTACTGCGATACGACCGTCAGCGGTTGTATCCCGGCCACGAACGTACAGTCGCTGACCTCGTAACGTAAGTCGCGCGCTTCCAGAAAATTCTCGAGTTCTTCGGTCGTCATGCCCGTCAACTTGGGCACCGTGATGGCTTCGCCGTGGTGGGTACTCCAGGGGAGATACACGAAAAAAAAGGCCAGAAACAACGCCAGAAGCAGACAGGCAATCAGAGCAGCGTGGATAAGGACGTCGCGCGTGGAGCGGGTACTAATTTTGATCATCGTGGCTCAAGTCCCGGTGCCGGTAGTTTTTTCACTACAAGATTAACAAAAAGTTTCGGGATGGAACCGGAAAATTTTACGGATTCCCCGGCAGTTACACCAGATCCGGGCTTGGTACCCGGCGCGGAATCAGCCCCCGGTGGTCGTTTTGGAGTAGTTTTTCAAAAAGTTTTACGGTGGCGGCGGCATCGCCTTTGGCCCGGTGCCGACCGGTCAGCGGAATGTCGAGCGAGTGGCAAAGTTTACCCAGACTGTACGACGGGAAGCCCGGCAAAATTTTGCGGCTCAACTGCACCGTACACAGCAGCGGACGGTGATACTCCAGCCCGAGCCAACCAAATTCTTTGCGCAGGAAACCAAAATCAAAATGCACGTTGTGTGCGACAAACACGGCGTTTTGCGTGATGGCCTGCACTTCGTAAGCAATCTCCCCGAACGCCGGAGCGTCGGCGACCAGGGCGTTGGTGATACCCGTCAGGTGGCTGATAAAAGGCGGAATGGCACAGTCGGGGTTGAGCAGGGAATGGAAGGCATCGACTACCTGCGCCCCGTCGTGACGGAAGATAGCGATCTCGGTCAGGCGGGTAGCGCCTTTGACCATGCCGGTGGTTTCAACGTCAACGATGCAGTACACGGGTTAAAAATACATTGTCCCGGTGAAAATGGCAAACGAAACCGGATTCATTTCGACCGGGCTACGGAAGTCCGGTTCAATTCGCACAGCGACTTCAATCCGTACAGCGACAAGGATGATCCTTCCGAAATAGGTTTATTGACTGGTTGATTAGTTGGTTAATAGTAAATTAAGGAATAGTTTAGCACCCCGTTATAAAATGTGTTCAGGTGATTAATTTCAGTTTACGGCATTCACCTGAAAATCGCTACACCCATGATTCCTAAAGAAAATACTGCGCTGAATAAGGAGACCGAGTATCTCCACCAAACCATCGCTATGTTCTGTTGCCCCAAGTGCAACGGCGATTTAAAAGCCGCTGAAAACAGTCTCGACTGCGTCACCTGTGGCAGTTCTTATCCAATCATTGATGGAATTCCCAGGTTGTTTTATTCTAATGAGTGGGACACTTCGCAGGAAGACGTGACCGACAAAATGAAGTCCTTCTACGAAGAAAATCCGTTTCCCAGTTATGATGATTTTGACAGCGCAGCCAGTTTAATCGACAAAGCCCGGCAAGGATTATTTGCCAAATTACTGGACGATCAGATTCCTTTCGGCACCCGCGTCATCGAGTGCGGTTGCGGCACTGGCCAGTTATCCAACTTTCTGTCTATCGCCAACAGAACCTTAATTGGGGTCGATATGTGTATTAATTCGCTGAAATTGGCCCGGAATTTTAAAGACAAGAACAGCCTGGATCGCGCCCATTTTTACCAGATGAACCTGTTTCGTCCCTGCTTCAAACCACAGAGTTTCGGCCTGGTTATTTCCAACGGTGTCCTTCATCACACGAGCGATCCCTATCAGGCATTCGTTTCCATTGCCAACCTCGTCAGCCCCGGCGGGTACATTCTCATTGGCCTTTACCACAAGTATGGTCGGCTTGCGACCGATGTTCGACGTGTGATATTCAATGTCACAAAAGATAAATTCAAGTTTTTAGATCGCCATGCTGTCGATGAGCACATCAGTTCGGCGAAACGGAAATCCTGGTTCATGGATCAGTACAAAAACCCCCATGAATCCAAACACACCGTCACGGAAGTGTTAGGATGGTTGGATAAGGTCAGTTTCAAGTTTGTGTACGCGATCCCCAAAACGGTTCCTTTTGTGAATATCGATGAATCCGAACGAATCTTCAAGCCCGATAAACTGGGCAATTGGTTTGACCGGGTCATCGTCAACACCGACATGATTATAAAAGGCCACAAGGAAGGTGGATTTTTTATCATCATCGCCCGGAAACCTAAGGCTTGAGGAGTAACTCATTTTGTCATGGCTCCGGCCACCCGGCCCGACGTAGGAGGGACCTTGCC
>JAJAZB010000467.1 GCA_026785975.1 Cytophagaceae bacterium
GGAAACGCGTCGGGCGAAATTCGAAGCCCTCATACAACGCATCAAGCGGGAGGACTACGAGGAAGCGTATCGTTTCGACAACTTCAATCTGTTTGTCGCTCCTGACGCCACCGACGTGGTATCCCAATTGCTTCGGTACGCCCAGTACCTTGAACTAAGTGACGTGTTGCACGAGGTTTACGGGCTGACGTACCGGGAAAAACCCTTCTACCAGGTTTTCCAACCGGATGAATTGGCTTGTAACCGATTCCTGCTCAACCATCAAAAAGAAAAATTAAGTCAAGTCATCCAAAACGACTTCATTCAACACCTCCAAAACCAACCAGGGCTAAGTCGCGACGTTGAAAAAGAACTTAAAAATTTGAATGGGAGCCTTCGGGACGACTTCGACCGCTTGAGGAACTACGCAAAAGAAGCCCCCGATAACATTGAATCCGACCTGGCTCAGTTCATCTTCGATTGGAAAATCGAGCCGCACCTGGAGCGTTGCCGCCAAAAAGCCGACGTGAAGGGCTTGTACAATCACATCATTTGGTACTTCGCCCTGGATGGTCAACTCAATCCTAATTCGGCGATTTGTCTTCAGAACTACGTTTACATGGTGGCTTACGAACGGAGAGAAGCCCCCTTATTGAGCCTTGGCTCTCAGGAATCAATTGCTGATTTCAGCAAAGAAGCCTTCAAGGAGTTTGTAAACGTCGGACTCAGTTCCGTCCCCTTCGGCGTGGGAAGTCTGCTGGGTCTACCGTTCGGTCCGGCCGGAGTGATTGTATCGGGGTTTGTGACCCGAGTCAGTATTAACCACATTTTAAAGTACATGCGACAATCCCGTTACCAGTCTGGATTGGGGTCTGAACACTACGAGCGTTTCAGGCAGGCATTCAACGAACACGTTATTTTGGAAATCTTGAAAAATAAAACCGATGAGTTTCTGCGGTCGGAAACCCGGAAGCAGCTTGTCGAATGGCAGGACCGATTTCGGGATTTTTTGTAGTTGATCGTTACGTCTCGAAAGGCCGGGGGATGTTGAGTGGTGTTGTCGAGGTAGAAGTATCTTTGTTCCAATCCAATCATTTCGGTACCTGAATGACCTCCTCTGAACGCATCACTCACCTCACCGAGCGCCTCAATTATCACAACCACCGCTACTACCAGGATGCGGTGTCGGAAATATCGGATTTTGAGTTCGACGCCCTGCTCACCGAACTCACGGCCCTAGAACGGGAGTACCCCGAATTCCGCCAGGCCGACTCCCCTACCCAACGCGTGGGCGGCACGATTTCCAAAGAATTTCCGACGGTGTACCACCGCTACCCCATGCTTTCGCTGGGGAACACCTACAACGAGCAGGAATTGCTCGACTTCGACGACCGCGTGCGGCGCGGGCTGGAAGGCGAAGCCTACGAGTACATCTGCGAACAGAAGTTCGACGGAATTTCCCTGAGCATGACCTACCAAAACGGCCTGCTCGTGCGGGGCATCACGCGGGGCGACGGCAGCCGGGGCGACGACATCACCCCAATATTCGCACCATCCGCAGCCTGCCCCTCCGCCTGCAGGCCAGCGATGCCCCGGCGTTGTTTGAGGTTCGGGGCGAAGGGTTTATGCCCTTGATTTCGTTTGAAAAACTCAATAAAGAACGCGAGGACATCGGCGAAGCGCTCCTGATGAATCCCCGCAACGCCGCCGCCGGAGCGTTCAAATTACAGGATTCGGCGGAAGTGGCCCGGCGTGGACTGGATTGCTACGCATACACGTACCTATCTGATAGCGAGCAGTTTAAAACCCATGAAGAAAGTCTGTTGGCGTTGAAACGTTGGGGGTTCAACATCTCCCCGACGTGGCGGAAATGCGCCAGCATTCAGGACGTGTTCGAGTACATCCGGGCGTGGGAAACCAAACGGTTTGAGCTACCCGTCAACACCGATGGGATCGTCATCAAAATCAACCGGTTCGACCAGCAACGCGAATTGGGTTTCACGGCCAAAGTGCCGCGCTGGGCGATTGCCTTTAAATTCAAAGCCGAATCAGCGGTGACGACCCTGCTCGGTATCGAGTACAACGTGGGCCGGACGGGGGCCGTAACGCCAGTTGCCCTGCTCAAGCCCGTGCTTTTGGCTGGAACTATCGTCAAACGCGCTACTTTGCACAATGCCAACGAAATCGAACGGATTGGGCTACGAATCGGCGATACGGTTTTTGTGGAAAAAGGTGGAGAAATTATTCCCAAAGTCATGGGCTTCGACCCGGCCCGACGCTCCGCCGATAGTCAGGCGATTATCTATCCTTCCGTTTGTCCCTCCTGTGGTTCTGTTTTGGTGCGCCAGGAAGGAGAAGAGCATATTTACTGGCCGAACGAAAAAGGCTGTACGCCGCAGTTGAGGGCACGTCTGGAGCATTTTATCCAACGCAAGGCCATGAATCTGGAAAGTCTGGGTGAGGGCAAAATCGAATTGCTCTACGAAAAAGGTCTCGTGCGCTCTCCCGCCGACTTTTACGACCTGAGTTTTGAGAGCTTATTCGGTCTCGAAAAAGTCATCACTGACCCGGAGACGGGCAAAGTCCGGCGGATTGGTTTCAAAGAAAAAACGGTCGAGAATATTCTGGGGGCGCTGGAAAAGTCGAAGGAAATCCCGTTTCGTCAGGTTCTTTTTGCCCTGGGCATCCGCTACGTGGGTGCGACGGTCGCCGAAAAACTGGCCGCTTATTTCGGCACCATCGACGTCCTCGAAAGCGCCACCTACGAGCAGTTGACCAACACGCCCGAAATCGGCGGGCGCATCGCGCAGAGCGTATTGGCGTTTTTTGCCGACCCGGATTACCGGCAATTTGTACAGCGTCTGAGGGCTGCCGGACTACAACTGGCCGAATCGGGCGAGGCCGTTGTGCAGGAAAGTGACAAGTTGGCGGGTAAAACCTTCGTTATCTCCGGGGTTTTCGAGAACTTTGAACGCGAAGAACTCAAACACAAGATCGAAGCCAACGGCGGCAAAGTGCTCAGTGGCGTGTCGGGGAAGCTGAATTACCTGCTTGCCGGGGAAGGCATGGGGCCGAGCAAGCTGGAAAAAGCCCGAAAACTGGGCGTCACGCTTCTCTCAGAACAAGAATTTTTAGACCTGATCGCCTAACGTGGGGATTTTGAAAACCACCTGCCACGTACCAAATCATCATGAATCTATCCCAATTTCACGGCACCGGTGTCGCTCTGGTCACGCCGATGCACGAAGACGGTTCGCTCGACTGGGCGGGCCTCGAACGGATCCTTCAGCACGTCACCGATGGCGGCGTGCAGTACCTCGTCGTGCAGGGCACTACGGGTGAATCGGCCACGACCAGCCCGGTTGAAAAAAAGGAGATTCTCCAGTTTATCAAAACGCATAATCCCGGTAAGCTGCCCATTGTTTACGGGGTCGGCGGCAACAACACTCCGGAGGTAGTTAAAACTATTCAGAGCACTGATTTTGAGGGGGTTGCTGCAATTTTATCGGTGTGCCCCTACTACAACAAACCCGGCAAGCGGGGCGTCATTGCGCACTTTACCGCCGTGGCCGACGCCTGTCCGGTGCCGGTTTTCATGTACAATATTCCGAGTCGGACGGGTATCAATATGTCGTCGGAAACGACGATTGCGCTGGCCCATCACCCCAACATCATCGGGATCAAAGAGGCTTCCTGCATCATCGAACAGTGCATGGAAATTTACCGCGACAAGCCCGAAGACTTCCTGCTCATTTCCGGTGACGACGTGCAGGCCGTGCCCATCATCAGCATTGGTGGCGTGGGTGCGATGTCGGTCATTGCCAATGCGGTGCCGGGGCGTTTCGCCAAAATGATCGCGTCAGCGTTGCAGGGCGATTTCGTCACCGCCCGGCAGGAACTGGGCCATTTTCTGGCCATCGATCCCTTGCTATACGAAGAAGGCAATCCCGTGGGGATTAAGAAAATTCTCGAAATTATGGGCCTGATGGACGCGCAGGTGCGTTTGCCGTTGTACCGGGCTTCGGACGAATTGGGGGTGAAAATGCAGGCAATTCTCGAAAAAGACGAATTGCTGACTCTGGTACATTCATAAGTCGGGCGGATTTAAACAACACTTCTTTTAACTGATGTTACGCAAAGTGAAGCTGTCCGCCGCCGGAACTCGTCATTGCGAACATCGCGAAGCAATCTGCCGAAGCGGGCCAAAATACTTGATGTACCCGCTTTTCTGGAATGGTCTACGGCAGCAGATTGCTTCGCGATGCTCGCAATGACGAGTATACGGGTGCACTTTTTTGATGCTTGCGTAACATCAGTTTTAATTCTCC
>JAJAZB010000468.1 GCA_026785975.1 Cytophagaceae bacterium
CAGAGGGCACTTTGTGCTTTCTTGCCCTTCTATGTATTATTCACCAACCAAGTCCTCCTAAGTTATTACTTATTGAAGAACCTGAACGTGGCATCCATCCTCGTCGCATCCGAGAAGTAATGAATTTCATATTTAGACTCGCTGAAGAAAAAGATGACGTTCAAATCATTCTCACCACCCACAACGAGCACGTTTTGAATGACTTTGCTACGATACCCGAAGCAGTTTTCGTGTTTGACAAAAATGAGGATGGAGCTACGGAGATACAGAATTTAAAGCGTGACATCATTGATCCATCACACGAGAAAAGTCGTGAGCTTGGCATTGAAGAGGTTGATTTTACAAGCAATTTAGGTGAAAGCTGGATCTACGGACTACTGGGGGGAGTTCCGGCTATTCCATGAAAAAGGTAACTTACACTTTAGTTGGTGAGGGGTTTGCTGAGTATCAGTTTCTCCCCGCGTACTTTGATTGGGTATCGAAGAAATACCAGGTTAATTTAATTCGATCGAAAATTCAGATTAACATTTCTAAACCGAGTGGCTTCTCAAAAGTTTTAAAAGAAGTCAATTCTTTGTGTGTTCAAAGTTTTGTCAGCGCTAAGCCGGTAGATTTCTTTGTCGCCGGTATAGATTTAGATGAAACTGATTTCACCGATACTTTAGAGCATCACCAAAAACGAGTTAATGAATTAATCGTCCGTTTGGGAAAGCTACATAAGCAATTTTCCCACCAGATTATTCTCTTTGTTCCAATTCAAGCCATTGATCACTGGATCAACTACCAACAAGTTGATTCGATAGCGAATTCTCTCGAATCAAAAAGTAAAAAAGAGATAAAGCGATTAGTCTACGGTCACGAAGACGCGAAACGTTTTCATATTGAACGGATCTCGCTCACTGTCGGTAAAAATGCTGACTTCGACGAACTCGCCAAGCAATCCCGTAGTTTCCGCCACTTCCACAATCAAGTCCAGCAATTTTTAAGCGAAACTTCCCAATGAATTTCTATAACCACATCACCGACACCATCGGCAACACCCCGCTCGTGAAACTCAACCGCGTCACCACGGGCATTGAGGGTACGATTCTGGCAAAGGTCGAGTATTTCAATCCCGGCAATTCGGTGAAAGACCGCATCGCCGTGCGCATGATCGAAGACGCCGAAAAAGCGGGTTTCCTCAAACCCGGCGGCACCATCATCGAGGGCACCAGTGGCAACACGGGCATGGGTCTGGCGTTGGCCGCGATTGCGCGGGGGTACAAGTGTATTTTCACGATGGCCGACAAACAGTCGCAGGAGAAAATCGACATCCTGCGGGCGGTGGGGGCCGACGTGTTCGTGTGCCCCACCAACGTCGAACCCGGCGATCCGCGCAGTTATTACTCGGTGGCCAAACGGCTCACGGCCGAAATTCCCGGCGCGTTTTACCCCAACCAATACGACAACCTCGCCAACACCGCCGCGCATTACGAAACTACTGGCCCCGAACTCTGGCGCGACACCGACGGGCGCATCACCCACTTTGCGGCGGGTGTGGGCACGGGCGGGACGATTTCGGGTACGGCTAAATTCCTCAAAGAGCAGAAGCCCGGCGTGGTGACCGTCGGACTGGACACCTACGGCTCGGTGTTCAAAAAGTACAAGGAAACGGGCGTTTTCGACGAAAATGAAGTTTTCCCGTACCTCACCGAAGGCATCGGCGAAGACATTTTACCGCAAAACGTGGACTTCAGTCTGATCGATCACTTCATCAAAGTGACCGACAAAGACGCCGCCCTGATGACCCGGCGGCTGGCGCGGGAAGAAGGTCTGTTTGTGGGCTGGAGTTGTGGCACCGCCGTACACGGGGCACTCGAATATGCCCGCGAACACCTTCAGGCCGACGACGTGATGGTGATTCTCCTGCCCGACCACGGCACGCGTTACCTCGGCAAAATTTACAACGATACCTGGATGAAAGACCACGGCTACCTCGAAAGCCGCAACTTCGCCACCGCCCGCGACATCGTGCGTCGGCGTAACGGCAGCACCCGGTTGGTGACGCTCTCGCCCGGTTCGCGGGTGAGCGAGGCCATTCGGCTGTTGAATCAGAGCGGTATTTCGCAGATTCCGGTCGTGGACGAAACGGGGCATTTCGTGGTTAGCCTGAGCGATTCGACGATTCTATCGCTACTCATTGAAAGCCCCGACTTGCGCGAGCGGCCCGTTTCGGAGGTGATGGAAAAGCCCTTCAAATTCGTCGCCCTCGACAGTACCCTCGACGTGCTGGCCTCGTTCATCGACCGCGACAACAAGGCGCTACTCGTGCGCGACGAGCAGCAACAGGCGCACATTATCACCCAGGCGGATTTGCTCTCGGCAATGACAGCGTAAACACTGGATTGAGGAGTTGGTGCGATTTCGGGAAACGGCTAATCCGGCTTAAGTTGCAATTCATGGAGGTTATGGTTCCATTCATCCGGGTGGGTGCGGCAGCGATTGGACCGGGTTCTTACCTTTAAAAAAAATAAACAATCCTCCATGAAATTCCCGCTTATTTTAGTTGCCTTGCTGAGTGCAACGACCTGTTTTGCTCAGCAATCCTTTGAACTCGCCGAAGACCGGCCCGCCGCGCTCAACGGCGTGGAGTATGGCTTTGCCATTCGCAACGAACGCAACCGGGCCGTGAAAGACGAAACGTTTAGTCGCTACGAGGTCACGGTGTACGCCACTAACAAAAGCGGCTGCAACAAAATTATGTTTCCGCGCCAAACCACGTTTGGTACTCAGGACCAAAATTTGCTGGCTGAATTTGATTGCACCAACGCCACCGGCAAACGCATGACGTCGAAGAATGGCAGCATCAAGGCGCAACCCTTCACGGTGCCCTACCGGCAGACGATGAAAAATGCCGAGGGCAAGGATATCACAACCACCACCGACGTGCAGGCCGGGCACATGCTGCGCAACGGCGAAACGATTTCTATGGAATTCATCGTTCTGATTCCCGAGGGCGAACGGCCCCGCATGAAAGTGCGTGTACGGGAGATTCAGGAGACATTTTGAGCCAGGAGTGAGGAGGTAGGAGTGGGGCGTTTTTTAAAATTCTTCCTGCTCACTCCTGGCTCCTCACTCCTAATTTCCTATTTTTGCACCCGTATTAAGAGAGATGGCGGAGTGGTCTATCGCGGCGGTCTTGAAAACCGTTGACTGTCAAAGGTCCGGGGGTTCGAATCCCTCTCTCTCTGCGAACCAAAAAAATTTCCTTCAAACCCGTGAATACTAAGTGTTTACGGGTTTTTCATTTTACCGCCAGGCAATCGTTAAAAACGACCAAACTTGCCACGGGTTCAGCCTACTGCTGAGGAAGTATCTACAAAAAAATGGGTAAATCACCCATCCGTTTTAGCCCCTCAGCCGAAACTTGAAAGCAAAAATGATCCATTCCGTTACTGACCGCCAGGTACGGAGCCTGCAAAACGTGGTTGTACCGGGCGGCCTGTTCCAACACGGCGGGTGTGAGGCGAACCGTGGGAGCCTTGCATTCAAGCACTAAAAACGGGCGACCTTCCCGGTCGTAAACCACCAAATCGGTACGTTTGGCGAGTCGGTTCAGTCGCAGGCCCCCTTCGATGCGCATCAGGGCGAGAGGATATTCGTAACGCGTCGACAACAGATTGATGAAATGCTGACGCACCCATTCTTCGGGGGTGAGCACGAGGTGTTTACGCCGCACCAAACAGTAAATGTGAGGCTTCCCGGCGATTTCAGTAAGTTTACACTCAAAAGCGGGGAGGGTCAGTGGGGGAAACAAAGTGGGTTTGACAGGGTTTGAGGTTTGACAGGGTTTGAGGC
>JAJAZB010000469.1 GCA_026785975.1 Cytophagaceae bacterium
ATTGACCCCAACAAAAAGAAGGACGTCTCAATCAAGTTTTACGAAGGCGACGAGGTTGAAAAAGAGTGGAAGTTTAACCAGTCGTACTGCATTGGATTTGAAGAAAATTTCATGGACAATTCAGGAACAATGGAAACCCGAATCATCCTTTCGGGCGAACTCATCACCAACGGCAACGCGACCCTGAAATACGACTGGCCAACCTGACCGAAGTAAAATTTAAGCGTGTACTACCATGACCAACAAAGCGATTTTATCCGTCTGTGGGCGTGATTTCAAAGTGCTTGAATTTCACATTGATCTTTTCCAACAAAGCGACAACCAGGGCCGACCAGCCTCGGGCGTTTTTTTGGGTGATTTCTTCTTTATTTTACAGGGAGGTTCCGATCTGTTTTTCGAGTGGATCAGTGAACCAAACCGCATGGAAAGTGGTGTGTTGAAAACCTACCGATTCGATCAGGATTCGACTTTTGTGGAGTATTCGTTTACTCAAAGCTATTTGACGACTATTCTGGAAAATTACTTTCACATCGATACCATGCAAAACTCATTCAATCAGGTGAGTACCATCGATGATACAGACGAAAATTTTGGAAGGTGGGTCAAAGTAATCACGAATACAAAATCGAATGAAATTGGTATCAATCCACTGGATAGCTCGCTCGGAAAGACCCGAAAATTTCAGCAACGAACGGGGATTCCGTACGTTCTGATGATTACGCTTTCCTGCGAAAATATCACCATTCGTGACATTGAACACAAAAACAAGTGGGGTAAGTAATTGAATTCAGGGTATATGTATCCTGAATTCAACTTCATCGATACGGCAAGTTACTGAGTAGAACGAGCAATCATTTACCCGTAAAATCGCAAAGTCATGGCATCATTTCACGCACAGTTGGAGGTAGACAACAACTTGTACCCCGTCAATCGGGTGTTTTTCACGGCATCCCGTAAACGAAGTGACAAAGGAAAGCCTGCCTCCGGCACTACCTGGCGCGTGATCATTTGCATTGACGCCGTTGAACAGGGACCCTTCGCCGCCTGGATGTTTGATCCAAAAATGCAAAAAGACGTGAGGCTGGTGTATTACAATGCCGAAGGAGAAGACGAAGGAAAGATACTGAAAGAATGGAATTTCAGGGGCACCCTGGCCTTTGGTATGGTTGAATTATTCATTGGCGATGCCTCTTTTCAAACCACTAATTTTGTTCTTGCGGGCAAGGAAGTTTCAAATGGGAACGCAACGTTAACGTATGATACCGATCAGCAGTAACCGCGTAATTGCTTTCCCCTGTATAATTTAAGGATTTAAAGTAGCTTAAAAAACTCTTATTACAGCCTATCAATTGACTCTTAAAATCGTTCCATCATGGCCCATAAAGCAATAGTAAGTGTCGCTGGCCAAGAGCTAAAAGCGTTAGAATTCCTGGTCGCTTTCAAACAGGCTTTTGATGACGAAGGAAACCCGGCTTCCGGCGTGATGCTCGGAGATTTCTACCTCATTTTCGACGGGGGCTCGGATCTATTCTTTGAGTGGCTGGTAGACGCGACGCGATTCGAAAACGGCACTATTAAAACGTATCGGGACAGTCAGGATTCTGTTTTCCTGACCTACGAATTCGAAAATGCGTTTGTAACCGATGTTTCAGAAAGTTTTTACGACAATACCAGCCGCGTCCAGAATCAATTCAATCAGATTAGTTCGGCCGAAGACCTGAGCGACGACATCATCGAATTTGGCTACAGCCACAAGCGGCTCAATCAACAGCAGGTTTCGGTTCAGGTAAATATGTGGAAACGGGTGCGTAAATTCCAAGAACGCACACAAATCCCTTACTGCTTATTCATAACCATGTCGTGTGAGAAAATAAAACTTTACGATGCTACTTATGACAATAAGTGGGGAAAATAATGATTAGAGTTTGGCAAAAGTAGCTCGCTTAAAATCCAGTACCGTCTTATTATCTAATCCGTAAATTACTGCACTCATGCCATCTTTCAGAGCTGAAATGGAAATTGACGGGGTAGCCCACCCCCTGAACTCGATGCACTTTTACAGTACCCGGAAACGCGATCCCAAAGGCCGACCTTCCTCACACACCGCATGGGTATTCGTGTTGGATATAGACATCCCGGAAGATAGCGCTATCACGGCCTGGATGGTGGATAAGAACTCTAAAAAAGACGCGACTATTACTTTCTTTAACGCTGAAGACGATAGCGCTTTAAAAAAATGGGAGCTAAAAGAAGCCATCTGCTACACCATGGTTGAGAAGTTCATAGCTGATGTGGGGTATATGAAAACAATCCTCAAGATTGCCGGTAAAGAAATCTCAAACGGAGACGCAACTTTAGTGTACGACGATAAATAAAAGAACTCTAAACCAACCTTCTGCTCGATTATGGCAAACAAGGCTTCGTTATCCATCGCTGGAGAAGAATTCAAGGTGTTTGAATTTTCTATGGGTCTTCAGCAAAAGCACGACAATCAGGGTAAACCTGCTTCGGGCGTTTATCTAGGCGACTTTACTTTTATACTGGAGGCCGGAAACGACCTTTTCTTCAACTGGCAAGCCGATCAGACTCGTATGGAAAGCGGTAAGGTAACCGTTTACCGTTCTGATCAGGATTCTAAGTTTATCGAGTATGCGTTTGAAAAAAGCTTTGTCACAAGTGTGATGGAAAGTTATTACGGTAACGATAGCTTGTCCAATGTCTATAACCAGATTGGCAATGTTGAAGATATGGGGAATGCTATCTTTACGGAAGTCATGGGTGGAATAAACCATGAAACTAACCCCGAAGTATTGAGTTTGATTTCACAAAGAAACGCGGTGAGTGAGTTCCAAAAACGCACGGGTAATTCCTACTGTTTATACGTCACATTATCCTGCGAAAAAATCAAAATACGGGACGTAGATCACGATAACAAATGGGGTTTGTCATAACACTGGATGACACTCCCGGTAAAACTGCCCATCAAATTAGCCTATCCTTTTTCCTAAACCTTACCTGACTCATGGCTTTTGAAGGAACCCTCAACGTAGACGGTACCGCCTACGCCATCAACTGGATGATGGTGCAGGTGTACCGCGACGAAGACCAGCGCGGCAAACCCGCCTCCCGGCCCGCCTGGTGCGTTTTTGTCAGCCTGGATGCCATGGAGGATAGTGCCGTAAAGAATTGGATGATCGACCCCAATATGCAGAAAGACGGTAAAATCATCCTGAGCCGCATCGACGAGTCGGCCACCTTCAAAGAGATTGAGTTCAAAAAGGCCTTTTGTGTTAGTTACACCGATGATTTTTTCGCCGACATCGGTTACATGAATACCTTACTGCTGATTACGGGCGGAGAGCTAACTTTTAATAAAGCTACGTTGCGGGTGTAGTTCAATGTTTCCTTAATCCTTCCCCAACTAATGTCGTTTCAGGCTACATTAACCGTTGAAGGCAAGACGTTCAACGTCTTGCAGTGCAGTCATCGCATCTCCCAAAAATACGAGCGGGGCAAAGTTACGTCGGGCGTACGGGGTGGGGTTATTATCCTGATTGTGGAAGGAACCGACGAAGACTTGCTCGGCGACTGGGCCTCGGGGCCAACGGTCAAAAAAGACGGGGACGTGACCTTCAACCGCATCGACCAGAAGTCCAAGTTTCAAAAACTTGAATTCGAGGGGGCTTACGCCACCCACTATTTTGAGTTTATGACGTCGAAAAACATCGACGAGCAGGGTGTTTTTGAGTCCATGGCCGACAACATCACTATGGACATCAAAAATGACGACAAAAACGAAACCATCCGCATCATGAACGTCAAAACCCTGGTTCGCTTTGCCGAACGAACTGGCATGAGCAACTGCATTTTGCTACGGCTTTCCGCCGAAAAAATTAAACTCGACGGCATCGATCACCAAAATACCTGAGCAATGGCAAAACAGGTCGTGGCCCACATCGAGTTGGAAGGCGGCACCGAACTGGCGGAAGCCTCGTACTTGTGCATCGAGCAGGATTTGTTCGGCCATCACACCTTTGAGTTGCACGTGCCCTTCGAGCAACTCGAAGACCCCAACGAGTTGTTTTTTCACAAATCCCACCAGAACGTCTGTGGCAAAACGATTCAGTTTTCGTTTGACCCCCTGCTTGAGAAAGGTTCTTTCTCGTTCAAATTCAAAGGGTTGATTACCGAACTCGCCCTGAAAAACACCAGTGCCCTCTCCAATGCCTTTGTGCTGAAGGGGTACAGCCCAACCATCTTGCTGGAAGACAGCCGGTTGCGCCGCTCCTTCTTACAACAATCATTAAGCAATATCGTCGACCGCGTACTCGACCCGTACCCGAGCAATTTGGTGAAACGTTCGGTGAAGCCCCGGCAAAAAGCCCAGCAAACGTATGTGGTGCAGTACGACGAAACGGCCTTCGAGTTTCTGGCGCGGCTGGCCGCCGAGTACGGCGAGTGGTGCTTTTACGACGGGCAGCAACTGGTGTTTGGCGAACCGTCGGATCAAAGTACGGACTTCGTCGTTGATGGTACCCAAACGTTCGATATGTCGTTGCGGCTGTTGCCCTCCAAGTTTTTGTACACCCGCTACGATTACCTCGCCAACCGGAGCTACGAGAGCCACTCCGACAATCAGCAGGTCGATGGCCTGGGGCAGTGGAGCAAATTTACCCTCGACGAGTCGGGCAATCTGTTCAGTCAGGAAACGCAATTGCCCCTGCCCAAACCCGTGTACGGACAAAGCGAACTCGATGACATCGCCAAAACCCAGAAAGTGGCCCAGGCCAGCCGTTTGGTCGAATTCCGGGGTTCAGGCGAAAACCCGGACTATTCCGTCGGCAGCATCATCAAGGTGAAAGGCACCCGCATCACCGAACGGGGCAAATCGGAAGAAGCCTTCGGCAGCTACCGCATCACGCACGTGCGGCACGAAGTGAGCGGGAGCGGCAATTACACCAACACCTTCCGGGCGCTCCCCGATTCGGTTTCCAGCCCGCCGCCCAATCCGTCCTTTCGGTTGCCCACCGGGTTGTCCGAACTGGCTACGGTGGTCGACAACCAGGATCCCGAAAAATTAGGCCGCGTGAAAGTGGAGTTCATGTGGCCCGGCGACGACAAACAATCTGATTGGTTGCGCGTGGGTCATCCCTACACCGGCGAGGGCCAGGGCATGGTGTTCGTGCCGGAAGTCGACGCCCAGGTCATGGTGGCCTACGAATCGAATCTGGCCGAGTACCCATTTGTGCTGACGAGTTTTTACCCGAAAACCAACGGCAACACCTACACCCAACGCGACAACATCCTGAAATTGATTCAGACCAAAGGCGGCAACCAGATCGAGTTTGGCGATAAAGACGGCGAGCAGACCATTCACATCACCAACGTCAACAAGACGGGTACGCAGGTTTCCCTTTCGTTTCAAAATAATGGAAAAATTACGATTGAAACTGACGGGGAAATTCAGGTGGCAGGCCGGGACATCAGCCTCAAAGCCAGCAATGATCTGAAAATTGAAGCCCAAAACAACCTCGAGCTCAAAGCCACCGGGAGCGTAAAAATTAACGGGGCCGAAATCACCGCCGAAGCCGATGCAACCGTGTCCATCAAAGGCAACGCTTCCGTATCCCTGGAAGGCGCTCAAACGTCGGTGAAAGGCAACGCCATGGTCGAAGTGAAGGGCGGCGTGATTATGCTGAACTAAGGCAGTGAAGTAATGAAGAATGAACAATTAACAATGCAGGGGTGCCCCCATTTTTAATTGTTCATTCTTCATTACTTCACTGCCCCCGCTCCGCCCGGATGGTATCGTTGTCGGCAATGCCATTTTGCTGAAACGTACGGTCGGGATCGAGGTGGCGGCGGCGTTTCCACCAGGCGTGTTTTTTGTAGAAAAGCCAACCGTAGGGTATTTGTTGAGCATCGAGGTACACCACCGGCCCATTCGGATTGCGCTCGTTGTAATCGTTGATGAACACCAGAAACAGTTCGCCCAAATTCATGGCTACGGGCGCTTTGGCTTTAAAATTCGTCAGACCCGACTCATCGGCCCGTTTGGGAAATTCAAACTGAATGACCAACACCCGCGAGAGGTCGATCAGATCCATGTCGGGCGAAACGTCATTGAGTGGGTAATACCATTTTTTGTACGTGGCGGATGGGATTCGCAGGTAATAATCGAGCGTCAGGTAAAAGAAATAGCCAATGATAAAGGGAATAATTGCCGTGGCAAAACCCCAGTCGGCCTCCCGACCGGCCACGAAGCGGGGAATCAGCCCCACGATCAGGCCCCCGAGCAGCATAAGCCCCGTGGAAAGCAGGACGCCCGTCCAAACGTCACCGGCCTGGGCAAAGGGCAAAAACCGTCGCATGGGTTGGACGTTGAGGAAACCGACCACTAAAAATAGCCCCTGCGCCATCAGATACGCCCATTGCACGTTGGTTGGTTGGGCAAGAAGGCTTAACGAACCAATCAGACCGCAAATCACTAAAAAGACAATCAGGTAAAGAAGCGTTGGCGTGGCTTTTAGCTTAAGTCTGGGTACAGGGGGGGTCATAAACTCGGTTGCAGTCGCGGCTGGGTGGCGTGTGAAAGGCAAAGATGCTAATTCCCCCCAAAAAAGCTACTTCACTTCAGAGGGTTCTGACTAAAATTGGGATCAAAAAAGCAGAAATTCAACGCCTTAACATTGACTAAGCGGTTGAAGATATTCGCACAAATCGTTAATATTTGCTGATTGTTTACAATAGAACCTGATTTCTCAACTTGCCATCCCTCCCAATAGCCATGAAACGCCCTCTGATTGCTCTACTCCTGTCGGGTTGGCTACTTAGCCCAACGCTGTACGCCACTGATCGCCCAGCCCCCAAACGCCAGCGTCCACCCAACGACGACTCGCGGCTCTTTCTTAAAGTGTACGGGTATTATGGTCTGGTCGCACCCGGCTCATACCGCCTGACTTCCAACGTCTCCTCCTTTGGCTCGGGTACCAGCAACAAGAATGCCTTCGAACAATCCCAGGGCATCGGCGTTGGTCTGCGGGCGGGCCTGGGCCTGGGCTATATCGTCAGTGACATCATCAATTTAGGCCTCGATGCCGAATATTGTTTACCGGCTTCCATTGAAGCCCCCGGTAGTTTTACATCCAGTGGCGTATCGGGTTCTTCCGTCGGGCAGAGCACCCAGACGTTTACTTATGAGTTTGTCACCTTAACCCCCAACATCACCCTGAAGGCCATCACCAAAGCCGATTACTACATCTACAGCCGGGTGGGCCTTTCCGTGGTATTGCCTCTCACCTTCCAGCGCGGTTACACAAGTACATCGGCAACAACCACAGGAACCAAAACAACGCAAACCGCTTTCGATTATCAATACGACTACAAAGGCAAAATCGACCTGGGTTTTCAGTCCGCCCTCGGGGTGCAGTTTAGCGCCGGGACCAAAATACGCGTGTTCGGGGAGGTTGTTTTTAATGCCTACACCTTCAACCCCAGTGGTAGTACCTACACCAGTATCTCCTCTTCGGCCACTTCGCCCACGACAACTTCTACCCTGGAGTATATCTACCAAAAATCGGGTGAGTATGTGTCTACGCCAGGCGCAAAGACGGTCACCGTTCAGCAGGAGCGCTTTCAGGCCAACAGCCTGGGCGTAGCCGTTGGTTTGGCCTATCGCTTTTAGGTAGCGTTACTAATTATCAGGTTATTCATTATCGACGGTTCGTCGTAGGTGACCAGTCCGCCCATAACTCAATAATCATCAACCAAACAACTTTTATGGCCCCTCGCTACTACACTCTGCCGCTGCGCCTGGATCTGTTGCTCAAAAAGCAGCCCCACAGTACGTGTACCGTTCAGGAGTCGATTGCCCAGAATTTATTCCTGATTCTGACCACGCACTACGATGAATCCCGGTTCGACGCCTCCTTCGGGTGCAGCATCTGGAGCGACGATTTCGGCATCCAAACGCACGCCCGTTGGAAAGACGCCATCCAGAATTCCATCGAGGAATCCATCCAACAGCACGAAAAACGACTGACCAATCTGCGCGTGAAGGTGGACATGGACGATTATGAAATACTGGTTTCAAAAAACAACCGCCGCGTGAAACGTCGCCTGGCGGTGGGCATCGAAGGGTCCATCACGACCACCAACGAACCGTTTCGGTTTTTCAAACACCTCTTTGTTTCACCCCTATCCTACGAATGAGCGCGATGGAAGGCCTCGAACCCCGTCAGTTTACCCGCGAGCGCGTCAAAAGCCGGATGCTCCGCAAAGCCGCCGAACTCTGGGGCTACGCCGAGGCCGAACTCGACGCCTTCGACCCCCTGGTGGCCTTGCTCATCGAAGCCTGCGCGGTGGAGTTCGAGAAGATTTCGGTCGAAATCAACGATACGCAAAACCGCCTGCTCGACCGCCTGGCCCGGCTCATGAACCCCGACGTCGACGTGGCCCTGCCCGCGTATGCCCTCGTGCAGGTGCGCGCCGCCGAACCCCAGGCCATCCTGACCCCCGACGCGCAGTTTTTGTACCGGAAAAGTGGCCCCGCCAAAGGTACTGCCCAACCCGACGTGTTCTTCTCCCCCATTCAGCCCACGCACCTCGTCGACGGAGCCGTGCGCTGGATGGCCACCGCCCAGAGCGTGTTTCAGGTGGAAAATGGCATTCAGAAAACGACCGTCGCGGAGGCGGTCGGGCAGGTCGTCGGGTTGACGCAATCGCTGTGGCTGGGCCTCGAATTGCACGACGAAGTCCGTTCACTCAATAACCTGACGGTGTTTTTTGACTGGCAAAACAGTCCTGATCGTCAAACCTGGTACGCCTACCTGCCCTTCGGTCGCTGGCTCATCGAAGGCCGCGAACTGCGTACCCGCGTTGGCTGGCCCGTCCAGAATGTTGGCGGTGAGGTTGCGCCGGTGAATTCTCTCGAAAAAGAATTTGATACCATGGGCAAGGCCGAACGCCGCGCCCTATCGGTGTTTGACCCCTGCGTGGTCACGCTCGAAGCGGTTCCGGCCCTGAACGATTTAGCCCGGCGACTCTACCCGGACGTGTTTACCGAACTCTTCAACGCCCGCGATCTAAAGGCTTTGAAAGAGCCACTCCTGTGGGTGCAGATTCAGTTTCCGCACGCCATCCCACCCGAAGCCCTCAACTCGGTGCTGTGCAGCCTCAACAGTGTGCCCGTCCTCAACCGACGGCTCAACAAGCTCACGTACAAACTCACCCAAACGCTCAACATCATTCCGCTCAACGCCGAAGGCTCGTTTCTGGCCGCCAAAGACGTGCGCAACACCCGTTCGACGCGCTTCCGGTCGGTGCCGCTGGGGAATTTGCTCAACCTCGAACTCGAAACCTACACGCTGCAATACGGCGTGAGTCGCTTCGACGAGCGCAACGCCCGCGAAGTGTTGAGCAATCTGCTCGACATTGTCCGGGACGAAAGTTCGTCGTTTGCCGCCCTGGGCGAAGACTTTCTGGCCTCCGTCATTCGTGAACTCAACCAGAGCCTGTCGCGCCTCGAAGCCAAAGTTGGGGCCGATCAGGTGCAGCGGAAAGACACGATTCCCTACGTGGTCATCAAACCGAAGGCGACGGGCGAAACCGTGTTTATTGAATACTGGACGGGCAACGGCGAGCAGGGCAACCGGATCCCGGCGGGGAGTCGCCTGGTTCCCTACTCGGATTTGTACGTGCGCAAAGACGAACTTTTCCTGATGACCACCAGCCAGGGCGGACGGGATAAACTGAAGGCAACCGAGAAAATTAACACGTACCGGAAAGCCCTGCTAACCCGCAACCGCATCGTCACACTCGAAGACGTCAAGGCGGCTTGTTTGGCCGAACTGGGTCAGAGCCTGCGGCAGGCCGACGTGCGCCGGGGTTTCGTGGTGGGCGCAACGCCCGAAAAAGGTTTTTTGCGCTGCATCCAGATCGAACTTACCCCGGCCACCAACACACCCTACTCGGCCCAAGAATGGGTACAGCGTTGCGAAAGCCTGCGACTTTTACTGGAAGCCCAATCGGTGTCGAGTTTGCCCTACGTCGTCAGAATGATGGGAAAGTAGTTGAGAGTTGAAAATTAAGTATTCACAATTTTCAACTCTCAATTCTCAATTTTCAATTCTCAACTCTAAACTTTCAACTTTCAATTCTAAACTTCCCCGCATGAGCGACCTGAGCACCTACC
>JAJAZB010000470.1 GCA_026785975.1 Cytophagaceae bacterium
CCCCCCCCCCCGCGCGGGTGAGACTACCAGTGCGTCCCGTCGGACTGGGTGTCCCCGGCGGCTTTTTGGCGGGGACACCCAGTCTGACGGGTGTCACCCAGGACGGGTAAAAACAAACTAATTTTGCCCACTACTCACACCCAGCCCATCGTCAAAATTCCCAGGACCATAATTCCCTTGCAAAACTGACTCAGAAACGCGAAGTCGCGGCGGGTATCGGCCAGCACCAGGCGGTAAACGAGGTAGCTCATCGGCAGCGACATCCCGGCAAAGAAGTAAATCATGGTGGCGGGCAAAACCCGGAGCGACCCCGCCAAAATCAGGAAAAATAGGGCCAGTATCACGTAAAGCAAGGTTTTTGTTCGGCGCAGCCCCCAAATGATGGGCAAGGTTTGGCAACCAAACGTCGCGTCGCCTTTCACGTCTTCCATGTCTTTGATAATTTCTCGTACCAGCGACAGACAAAAGGAAAATAGCGCGTACAGATACACCAGTTCCTGGTGGCGCCGGTAATGCACCGCCAGCACGATGAGCGAAAGCGCCGTGAGCGCCGATACCACAAAATTCCCCCAGAACGGCTGCCGCTTGAGGTAGTTGGAATAAAGCCAGAGCATCACCACCGCGATGACGTTAATCAGTGCCACGCGCCGGTCTACCGTCAGGCCGAGGAGTACGCCCATCCCGTTGAGCACCAGATTGATGCCCATCGCCCAGCGGCGTTTGATGTACCGCCCAATCACCACCCGCTCCGGCTTGTTGATGAGGTCGATTTTGATGTCGTAATAATCGTTGATGATGTAACCCGCTGCCGCAATGCAAGCCGTGGACAGCACAATTCGGAACAATTCGCCCTCAAAAATCCCCTCGTACCAGCGCTGTTCGGGGCTGATGAGCGACAGCCGCACCAGGTACTGGGCCAAAGCAAGCAGCACCAGATTGGGCCAGCGGACCAGCCGGAAAAATCCGGCGAGAATTTGCCCGGCGGAGGGCTTGGGGCGCGGAGGTCGCATGAATCGGTGGAGAAAATTTTTACTTAAAAGCGGTTTGCAAAGGTAGAACCCACGTTCAACAAAAACACACGGCGTTGGTTATGGAATGAAAGCGCGGACAACGGTGTTTGGTTGCCAGTATCCCTCTTTATTTTTATGAAAATTGGTATCGTTTGTTACCCGACTTTTGGCGGTAGCGGCGTGGTTGCTACCGAACTCGGCAAGGCACTGGCCAAAGCGGGCCATCAGGTTCACTTCATCACGTACTCCCAGCCACCCCGCCTCGACTTTTTCAACGAAAACGTCTTTTACCACGAGGTCCATATTCCCAACTACCCGCTGTTTCAGTATCCGCCCTACGAACTGGCTTTGGCCAGCAAAATGGTGGAGGTCGTCAAAAACGCCCAACTCGACCTGCTGCACGTGCATTACGCCATCCCGCACGCGTCGTCGGCGTACATGGCCAAGCAGATTTTGCATTCGCAGGGCATCGAGATTCCGTTCATCACCACCCTGCACGGCACCGACATTACACTCGTGGGCAAAGACCCGTCTTTCGAGCCGGTCGTTACGTTCAGCATCAACGCCTCCGACGGCGTAACGGCGGTATCCGAAAGTTTGCGGAGTGATACCTACGCGCAGTTCGACGTGAAGCGGCCCATCGAAGTTATTCCCAATTTCATTGACCTTGAGCGGTTTAAAAAACAGAAAAAAGATCATTTCAAACTGGCTCTTTGTCCAAACGGGGAAAAATTACTCATTCACACGTCCAATTTCCGCAAGGTCAAACGCATCGACGACGTGCTGAAGGTGTTCTACAAGTTGCGGAAAGTACTCCCGAGCAAACTCCTCCTGGTGGGCGATGGCCCCGAACGCCCCGGCCTCGAAAAACTGAGCCGCGACATGGGCCTGACCAGCGAAGTGCGCTTTTTGGGTAAACTCGACGCCATCGAGGAAGTCCTCTCCGTGGCCGATTTGTTTATTATGCCTTCCGAAAAGGAAAGTTTTGGTTTGGCGGCGCTCGAAGCGATGGCCTGCGAAGTACCCATTATTTCCACGAATGTGGGCGGCATACCCGAAGTCAATGTTCAGGGCGTGACGGGCTTTCTTTCGGAGATCGGCGATGTGGATGACATGGTCAAAAATGCGCTGTACATTCTTGATGACGCTCATCTGCCCACCTTCAAGGCCAATGCTTTGGAGCGGGCACAGGATTTTGATATTACCCGAATCTTACCCCGTTACGAATCCTACTACGAGCAGATTTTACAGGTTTCGGCCAGCAACGAAGCACCGGCAGTGCGATTGTAATCCTGTTTTTCGCTCTTAATTTCATCAAAATCATGTCCCCAAACATACCCGAAACTGGAAAACCGCGCGTCGTGATTGTCGGTATGGGCTTCGGCGGGCTGATGCTCGCCCGCAAACTCTCCGGGCGCAACGACCTGCAAATCGTGTTGATCGACAAGAACAATTATCATCAGTTCCAGCCCTTGTTTTACCAGGTAGCCACCGCCGGGCTGGAGCCGAGTTCGATTTCGTTTCCGCTGCGGAAGCCTTTCCAATCCTGCAAAAACGTCCATATCCGCATCACCGAGGTCACCAAAATTTGTCCCGACAAGCAAACCCTCTGCACCGGCCTCGGCGAAATGCACTACGATTACCTCGTGCTGGCCATCGGGGCGGATACCAATTATTTTGGCAATAAAACCTTCCAGCAACGCGCCTGGCCCATGAAATCGGTGAGCGAAGCCCTGGCACTGCGCAACCGATTACTGGAAAATTTCGAGAAAGCGCTCGTGGCCGAAGACCCCGACACGCAGTTGGGCCTGCTCAATGTCGTGGTGGTGGGCGGCGGCCCCACGGGTGTCGAACTCTCCGGGACACTGGCCGAAATGAAAGCCACGGTGCTGCCCAAAGATTATCCCGAACTCGATTTCACCAAAATGCAGGTGTATTTGATCGAATCAAGCCCGGAGTTGCTGGGGCCGATGTCGGTTCATTCGCAGGAAAAATCGAAGCAGTACCTTGAGGAATTGGGCGTTAATGTCGTGCTCGGTACCAAAGTGCTGGATTATGACGGAAAATACGTGCAGTTATCGAACGGCGAAAAACTCCGCACCGATAACCTCGTGTGGGCGGCGGGGGTGAAAGCCAATTTTATGGAGGGCGTCGCCAAACCTGAGCAACTGGCCCGGGGCGGACGCCTGAACGTGAATCGCTTTAACCAGGTTGCAGGCTACCAGAATATCTTCGCCCTCGGCGATCTGGCCGCCATGGCCGAGGAAAAATTTCCCGACGGCCACCCGCAACTGGCCCAACCGGCCATGCAACAAGGGAAACTTTTGGCTAAAAATCTGGGGCGGCTCATCAAGGGCCAGCCCATGCAGGAGTTCAGGTACAAAGACCTCGGTTCGATGGCTACCGTCGGGCGCAACCTTGCCGTAGTGGATCTGCCGTTCTGGAGTTTTCAGGGCTTTTTCGCCTGGTTGGTCTGGATGTTTGTCCACTTGTTCAGCATCGTGGGCGTGAAGAACCGCCTGTTTATTTTCATCAACTGGTTTTGGGGTTACTTCACCTACGACCAGTCGCTGCGGCTCATCATCCGGGCCAAACCGCCCCGCATGGAAATGCCCGCCGAGCAGAAAAAAGCCCAGGAGGGCCAGGGAACGGCTTCGCCCGTGGCGCAGGCGCAGGTTTTGGCGGCGGGTTGAGAGATTTTTTTTGGCGAAAAATTTCTTGCCCGTCATTGCGAGCATCGCGAAGCAATCTGTTGAAGCGGTCCGGAATTTTTGGTGTACCAACTTTTCTGGTTTGGTCTTCGGCAGCAGATTGCTTCGCGATGCTCGCAATGACGGGCAAGAAATTTTTTTGTAACAATCTTTCACTTACACACTCCGCATCGTCGGGGCGGGGCCGGGCTCCTCAACAAACGCGACCAGATCGCTGGTGAGGCGGTCTTTTTCGGTAACGAACAGCCCGTGCGGAGCGCCCTCGTACACCGTGTACTGCGCATCGGGCAGCATTTTAGCGGTTTGTTCGCCGGAGGCTTTGATGGGTACCGTTTTGTCGTCGTCACCGTGGATAATCAGCGTTGGAACGTTGAAATGCTTCAGATCCGCGCGGAAGTCCGTGGAAGAGAACGACTTTGCGCACTCCACGGTGGCGTTGGGCGAAGCAGAATAGGTTCGCGCGAAATCTCCGTCCAAATGCGCCTGACTCACGGGGTGACTGAGGAGATTGACCCCGTAGAACGTCTTGCCGAAGGTTTGTAGAAAATCCGCCCGATCTTTTTGCATACCCTCCAGCATATCATCAAACACGATCTGATCCACCCCCGTTGGGTTGTCGTCGGTTTTGAGCAGGTACGGGGTCACAGCACTGATCAGGACGGCTTTAGCTACCCGCGCCCCACCGTGCCGACTCATGTAGCGGGCCACTTCGCCCCCGCCCATCGAGAAGCCAACCAGCGTAACGTTTTCCAGATTCAACTCGTCGAGCACGGCCTTCAAATCGTCGGCCAGTGTATCATAATCGTATTCGTTCCAGGGTTTAGACGATTTGCCAAAACCCCGGCGATCGTAAGCAATGCAGCGAACGCCGTATTTGGGCAGTTCGGCCATTTGATAATCCCACATTTCGTGGCTCAACGGCCAGCCGTGAATCAAAACGACGGGCTGTCCCTGACCCCAATCCTGATAAAACAGATTAACCGGATTACCGGCCATGTCGTTGCCAGCTTGAATGTAACTCATAGCGTTGGTTTGGTTTGTTTGATAAAATATATGGTATCTCCGTCGTCTCGAATAAGCGGTTCATCAACGATCAAGGTTTTGTTTTGCTTTAAAAATTCATGCCGCTATTAAATCCTGAAGGATGAATACAAACTTCCTGGCCACGTTGTTATTCAGACGGCCTTGATATTGGGGCAATTCCATTGTGGCAATTCCACCGGGGGCCATAACTTTGGCGAAGTTTATATTAACTGCTATCGAAAATGAATACTCCCCTCATCCGCGAGATTGCCAAGATGATCGACCACTCGCTACTGCATCCTACCCTGACCGACGCTGAACTGCGCGATGGCTGCGAACTGGCCCGAAAATACGACGTGGCCTCGGTCTGCATCAAGCCCTACGCCGTTCCCGGTGCCGTTGAATTACTGGCGGGTTCGGACGTACTGGTGGGCACGGTGATTGGTTTCCCGCACGGCAATAGTTCCATTGAAGTCAAAGTCGCCGAAACCCTGCAAGCCGGTCAGGACGGAGCCGTGGAGATTGATATGGTCGTCAACATTGGCAAAGTGCTCAGCCAGGATTGGGTGTACGTGAGTCAGGAAATCGCGGCGGTCAAAGCGGCTTGTGCGGAGAAGGGGGCCATTTTGAAAGTGATATTTGAAAACGATTTTTTGCCCGAAGATTCTTACAAAATTCGCCTGTGCGAGATCTGCACCGAGGTGGGGGCGGAGTTTGTCAAAACCTCGACGGGCTACGGGTTTGTGAAAGGCGATGACGGAAAATATGGCTACGAAGGGGCCACCGACCACGACCTCCAACTGATGCTCGACCACGTTGGGCCGGGTGTGCAGGTGAAAGCCGCCGGAGGAATCCGTACACTTGATGGCCTGCTGAAAATTAAGGAGATGGGCGTTACCCGCCTGGGTGCCAGTGCCACCGCCGCGATCATGGAAGAGGCCTACCGGCGATTTGGCGGCTCAACCTCCGCCGATTCTGAAGCACTAAATTCGGATACGAAAGGATACTAAAATTGGTTTGAAAGTTTGATGAGGTTTGATGGTTTGAATCCACTTCGAGTCTTTCAAACCATCAAACCTCAAACTTTCAAACCATCAAACCCCCAACCCTTCCATGCTCCAACTCGGCTTCGTCAGCGCCATTCTGGCCGACTTCCGCATCGACCACGTTCTTCGTTTTGCCGCCGAACACCGGTTCCGTTGCGTCGAAGTCATGTGCTGGCCCACCGATAATTCCGACACCCGCCGCTACGCGGGCGTGACGCACATCGACGTTGACAATCTGGACGTACCCTACATTCAGAAGTTGATTCGTGAAACCGGCGTTCGGATTTCTGGCCTGGGTTACTACCCCAATCCCCTCGACCCCGACCCGGAGAAGGCCGAGTTTTACCGCGAACACCTTAAAAAAGTGATTCGGGCGGCGGTCAAACTGGGCGTACCCGTCGTCAATACGTTTATCGGGCGAAACTCCGCGCTGAGCATTACCGAAAACCTGAAACTTTACGCGGAGCATTGGCCCGCTATCGTGCGGGTGGCCGAAGAATGCAACGTAAAAATTGGCATTGAAAACTGCCCGATGTGGTTTACGGACGACGAATGGCCCGGCGGGAAAAACCTCGCGACCACGCCCGCCGTCTGGGATCGGTTGTTTGAAATCATTCCCTCGCCAACGCTGGGCCTCAACTATGATCCTTCGCACCTGATTTGGCAAATGATGGATGAGGTAAAACCCATTTACGAGTACCGGGAGCGTTTGCACCACATTCACCTGAAAGACGCCAAACTATACCGCGACCGCCTCGACCGCGTGGGCATCATGGCCAATCCGCTCGACTACCACGCCCCCAAACTCCCCGGCCTGGGCGACGTGCGCTGGCGGGAATTTTTCGCCGCCCTCACCGACGTGCGCTACCGGGGGCCGGTGTGTATCGAGGTGGAAGACAAGGCGTTTGAACGCGACATCACCGACGTGCAGACCTCCATCCTGACGGCCCGAAATTACCTAAGTCAATTTTTGGTTTTGTAACGCCTCACCTTTCAATTTCTCCCGTAATTTCGCGCTCCCAACCGCCGGGTGGTTGGTCGATCCTAAACCTCAATCCTATGCTTTTCGGAATCAATACCTTCCTGTTTTCTTCGCCCTTCACCAACGAGAGTACCCAGTGGTTTCCGATGTTTAAAGAATGGGGCTTCGACGGCATCGAAATTGGCGTCGAAAACGTAACCGACTTTGATGCGGCGTTCGTGCGGGCCGAACTCGATCGCCACGGCCTGCGGGCCGACGTGGTTTGTGCGGCCATGGGCGCGGGACGCGATCCGCGCGGTACGCCCGACGAGCAAGCCGCTGGTATGGCCTACCTCAACAGTGTGCTCGACATCATGCCGACGCTCGGAGCCACGATATTGGCCGGACCCCTCTACTCCGCCGTGGGCCGCGCCGAACAGACGTCGCCCGACGAATACCAGCGGCAATGGAACCTCGTGGTTGGGCACCTGCGTACCCTCGCCAGCCGGGCCGAAAGCATGGGCCTGCGCCTGGCCGTCGAACCCCTCAACCGATTCGAGACTGATTTCATCAATACCGGCGAACAGGGTTTGCGGTTGGTCGAGGCGGTGGGTAGTCCGGCGTTGGGGCTGCACCTGGATACGTTTCACATGAATATTGAGGAAAAAAAACTACCCAACGTCATTCGGCAGGCGGGCGACAAACTCTGGCACCTGCACACCTGCGGCAACGACCGGGGGACGCCCGGCAACGACCACAGCGATTGGCCGGGCATCGCTGCCGCCCTGCACGAGATTGGCTACTCGGGTTACGCCACCATCGAATCATTCACCGTCGAGGTGAAAGCGATTGCAAAAGCAGCCGCCATCTGGCGGCAAATCGAACCGACGCGGGAAGAAATTGCCGTGAAAGGGGTTCAGTTTCTGCGTGGTTTGTTAGCGTAGGGG
>JAJAZB010000471.1 GCA_026785975.1 Cytophagaceae bacterium
ACAAGGTACAGAAAGGCACCTTTAATTTATTCACTATTGGCAAGAGGTTGTATAACTATCTGACTAAGAATAGGTTGAGAATTCCAAACATTTTCCAGTATTTCTTGAAAATAAACGTGTCAGTCTAAAAATTGTATCTTTACTTATCTGTCGTTTAAAAAACTATGCGCATTGGAATTATCATTGTTTGGATGGGTTGGATAAATAGTTGGGGCGTGGTGTTGGGGCAACAGCGGGCGCAATACAGCCAGTACATGCTCAACGGCTATTTGCTCAATCCGGCCCTCGGTGGCACCGAAGATTTTATTGACGTAAAAACCGGCTACCGCAATCAGTGGACAGGCTTTGAAGGCGCGCCCGTGACGTTTTACGTGAGTGGACACCTGGCCTTGGGTAAACCCGACCGCAGTAGCGCGGCCCCCGAATTTGGTCAGCGTAGTTGGAATTCCCCGGTATTCGACAACCAGCCCGCCGTGCCGGGACATCACGGGGTCGGGGCTTTGCTGCTCAGTGACCGCACCGGGCCAACCAGCCGCACCAGTTTCAACGTCAGTTACGCCTGGCACCAACCGCTCACCAACCGCCTCAAACTATCGGTTGGCCTGGCCGGAGGGTTTACCCAACACACGCTCGATTTCGATCAACTTCGCCTGAATAATCCTCAGGACGTGCTGGCCCAACAAGGCAAAGTAAATACCACAACGCCCGACCTCCACCTGGGGGTATTGCTCTACAGCCGCCGCTGGTACGCGGGGGTTTCGGCCCAGCAATTGCTTTTTCGCAAACTCGACTACGGGGGCGCCTTGCCTTCGGGTGATCGCTACGCCTGGCTCGGCGAACTGTACACGCACTATTTTCTGACGGGCGGCCTGCGCTTACCCCTCAACCAAGATTGGACGTTTGTTCCTTCCGTCCTGGCAAAATGGGTACAGCCCGCCCCAATTTCGTACGATGTCAACGCCCGGTTTCTCTACCAGGATCGCCTCTGGATGGGTCTTTCGTACCGGCACCGCGATGCAGTTGTGGGTTTGGTCGGCTTTTACCTGAATCCACTCCTCAACCTGGGGTACTCCTACGATTTTACGCTTTCGGATATTCGCAATGCTTCCCGGAGTACCCACGAGGTCGTGCTGGGCGTACAACTCCGCAACCGCCAACGACTGCTCTGCCCCAGGAATGTGTTCTGATAGCCAATGAGTGAATGAATAAAAATATGACTTGCGTCAGCCTATTCATTCATTCGCTCATTCATTGATCCAAAAACGCCCAGAACTTTCGCTTTTTCAGATAATCCAAATCCGCATCGTGGCGGTAGGCTTCGCGTTCAAAACGGATGTTGACGTAAGCCGTGTAGTGGTCTTGCCCACGGAGACGATTCAGCAGGTACTCAAGCAAATACCAGAGGTAAAACGGGATAATCAGCAACTCGATTTGCTGGCGGTGGTGAATGCGCTCGTGGTTGATCAACCGGGCACTGGGCCTGCCTTCCCGAATCAGAATAAACGGAAACAGGGCCATTCCGTTTACTTTCAAAAACGGCACCCGGATCACGTTCCAGGGCGTTGATACGGGCAAAGGGGCGGGCTTAGGTGCTTTTGATTTCATTGGAAATGCCTATTTTGCCGCATCAATCGTAATTTTTCTCCATGCTCATTGCGTTAGTGGCCGTTTTCGGGATTGGGTACCTGGCCATTGCCCTGGAGGAACTCATCCGCCTCAACAAAACCGCTACCGCCCTGCTGACGGGGGTTTTGTGCTGGACGATTTACGCCCTCGGCGGTACCCATTCGCCCGGACAGGTGGCGGGTGAATTGAGCCATCACCTGGCGGGCGTGGCCGAAATTTTGTTTTTCCTCCTCGCGGCCATGACCGTTGTTGAGTTGATCGACGCCCACGACGGCTTCAGTCTCATCACCAACCGCATCACCACCACCAGCACCCGGTCGCTGCTTTGGATCGTGTCGTTGCTGGCGTTTTTCCTGTCCGCCGCACTCGACAACCTGACCGCCTCAATTGTCATGGTATCGCTCTTGCGCAAACTGATTCGTGACGATGAAACGCGCAAACTTTTCGCCGGAGTCGTCATCATCGCGGCCAATTCGGGCGGTGCCTGGTCACCCCTGGGCGACGTCACGACGACCATGCTCTGGATTGGCGGGCAAATTACGGCGTTCAATATTATGAAAGAACTTTTCCTGCCGAGTCTGGTTTCGATGCTGGTGCCGCTGGCCTACCTCACCTGGCGCACGAAGGGTGCGATTGCCAAACCAGTTGGGCTGAAGGCGGAGGCCAGCCCGGTCAGCACCGTTGAAAGCAACGTCATGTTTGGTTTGGGTCTGGGAATGCTGTTGTTCGTACCGATTTTCAAAACCATCACCCACTTGCCGCCCTACATGGGAATGCTCCTGGCGCTGGGCGTGATGTGGGTGGCTTCTGAAATATTGCACAGTGGCAAAGACGACGAAGAAAAAGAACCCCTCACCGCCGCTTACGCCCTCACGCGG
>JAJAZB010000472.1 GCA_026785975.1 Cytophagaceae bacterium
CATTTGCTGCCTCGGCCTGTACGGGTTGGTGTCGCACGTGGTCATTCAGCGCACCAAAGAGATCGGCGTTCGCAAAGTGCTCGGTGCCAGCGTCACCAGCATCGTCACACTGCTCTCCAAAGACTTTCTCAAATTAGTACTGATCGCCATCGTAATTGCCTCACCCATTGCCTGGTACGCCATGCACCGCTGGCTACAGAACTTCGCCTACAAAATCGACATCGAGTGGTGGGTATTCGCCCTGGCGGGCTTGCTGGCGGTGGGCATCGCCCTGCTGACGGTGAGTTTTCAGAGCGTAAAGGCGGCGTTGATGAATCCGGTGAAGAGTCTGCGGTCGGAGTAAACATCCGTTCGTAATCGGACGCCAGGCTGTCCGAAAATGGACAGGTTGGCGTTTGAAATCCTTCTTTCCAGGCTGTTTTAAGCCCTTTTCGTTCGTGGCATAGCCCTTGAATCAGTACTCTTTTGTACGGCTCCATCCATCCCAGTTCTCGCTAAATTCTATGCTGCGCAACTACTTCAAAATCGCCGGACGGCACCTGCTGCGTGACCGCTCGTTTTCAATCATCAACCTGGCCGGACTGGCCGTGGGGCTGGCGGCGTTCCTGTTAATTTTTGAATTCATCGCCTCGGAGTGGTCAGCCAATCGCTTTCATCGGCACTACGACCAACTCTACCGGGTAGCCGAGGTGAATGGGCAGCAGGTCGCCAACAACTACCTCCCGCCGGGCATCAGAAAAGTGCTTAAAGAACGGTTTGAAGGCATTCAGGGCGTGGTGCGGGTGGCCGAAGGCATCGGCGCGGGGGTACTGACCACGACCGGCGCGAACCCGCAGGTCTTCCGCGAGGAGCGCGTGGTCTATTCGGATGGTGATTTTTTCCGGGCTTTCACGTTTCCTTTTGAGGCGGGAGCGAACACGCTTGACCAACCTCAAACGCTGGCGCTCTCGGCGACGCTGGCGCGAAAACTGTTTGGTTCCGCCAAGCCCATCGGCCAACCGCTGACCGTCAGCAATCAATTCGGGAATACGCTCTACACGGTCACGGGTGTTTTTGCTGATTTTCCCGAAAATTCGGATATTCAAACCAGCGTCGTGCTGGCGTTTTCAACCCTCAACAGCGCGGGTAATCGCAGCGGTAACGACTGGGCCGACCCCGCTACGCTCCAATCGGGTTTCTCAAATTTGTATCTCCAACTCAATGACCAGACCCGCGTCGCCGACCTGGAGAAGCAACTCACCAAAACCCTCCACGGCCTCAATCCCGATACCCGCGATCTGACGTATCGCCTGCAGCCGTTCAGCGAGTTGCATCTGGCTCCTTCGTTCAATTATCCGTTCCAGACCTTCGGTAGCCTGGCGCTGGTGGCTTCACTGGCGGGCGTGGCCTTGCTGATTCTGGTCATTGCCTGGGTCAATTACGTCAACCTCTCCACGGCCCAGTCGATCCGTAAGGCGAAGGAAGTCGGCGTGCGGAAGTCCGTCGGGGCGCAGACGCACCAACTCGTCGGCCAATTCCTGACCGAAACGCTCCTGCTTAGTACGGGTGGCGTGCTCGGGGGCGTGTTGCTGGCGGGAGCACTGCAGGGCGTTTTCAACGAGTTTATCGGGAAACCGCTTTCGCTGGCGGTGCTGAGCCAGTCGGGTTTCTGGCTGGGCATCATCGCCATCATCGGGTTCACGGCGCTGGCTTCGGGTGGGTACGTGGCGTTGGTGCTGAGTGCGGTCAACCCGATCACCGCTCTGCGCAATCAGTTTTCTACGTCCAAAAACCGGGGCTTCTCGCTCCGGCAGGGGCTGGTGGTGTTTCAATTCGGCATTTCGGTGCTGTTCATCGTTGCCACGCTGGTGATGTTCCGGCAGCTTTCGTTCATGCAAACGAGCCAGTTGGGATTGAATCTCAACCAACTGCTGGTACTCGCCGGGCCGACCGTCGCCACCGACGAGCAGGGCGACCGCAACGACGCTTTCAAGCAGGAACTGGCCCGGTTGCCCTTCGTGCAGAAAGTCGCGGCGTCGAACAACGTGCCCGGCATCGGCTACAACTTCGGCACGGCGGGCATCACCCGACCCAATCCCACACCGGGCGACGAGAACAAGAACTACCGGATGTTCATCGCCGACCAGAATTTTTTCGACGTGTACGGCATCAAGTTGGCGCAGGGACGGCCGTTTACGAAAGCCGAGGCCGATGCCAGTTGGAACAACGCGCCGCGCGTGATCGTCAACGAGCGCGCCGCCCGGCAATTGGGCTACGACCCGAAAGGCATCGTGGCCGGGCGCAAGCTGCTGTGGGGCAAGGAGTATGAAATCGTGGGTGTGGTGAAAGACTACCACCACCTCTCGATGCACCAGCCCATCGAACCGGTGATTTATCTGCCTTCGACGGGGTATTCGTACTTCACCATTCGGACGGACGTGCGCGAACTGCCCGCCAAACTTGCCACGCTCGAAGCGCTCTACAAACAAACCTTCCCCGGCAATCCCTTCGACTATTTCTTCGCCGACGAAGCCTACAACCGGCAGTTCCGCACCGAGCGGCAGTTGGGGCAGGTGTTCGTGGCGGCTTCGCTGGTGGCGATTCTAATCGCCTGCCTCGGTATTTTCGGCCTGGCGGCCTTCGCTGCCCAACAACGCACGAAGGAAATCGGGGTGCGTAAAGTACTCGGTGCGAGCGTGACGAGCATCGTCGCCCTGCTTTCCAAAGACTTTTTGAAACTGGTATTCATCGCGATTCTGATCGCGTGCCCGGTGGCGTGGTGGGGCATGAACCGTTGGCTCCAGGATTTCGCCTACAAAATCGATATCGAGTGGTGGGTATTTGCCCTGGCGGGTGGGCTGGCCGTGGGGATTGCGCTGCTGACGGTCAGTTTTCAGAGCGTGAAAGCGGCGCTGATGAATCCGGTGAAGAGTTTACGCTCAGAGTAATCAGCCCTCGAAAATTTCGCTCAACTGGAGTTGAATCCCCGTCACGGGGTCGGCCACAGTGCCCTGGGCGAAATTGATCTGACGGCGGTCAGGGAAGAGAATCGAGACGGTCTGCACGGGTGGTATCACCAGCCACACGGTTTTGACCCCCGCCGGGAAATGTTTTTTATAAATCCGATCCGTCAGGCTGTTGAGGCTTTGCTCCGGCGAAAGAATTTCGATGGTGGTCAGGGGCACCTCCTGCATGATGATCTCATCGGCTAGCCAGTCGGCCCGACGTTTGGGCAGAATGCAGAGATCGGGGCGGGTTTTGCCGGAAGCAAAGTCGAAATCCAGTTCGGTGAGAATGCTGTACTGCTGACGGTAGGCCAAACGGAGAAGAAAAGCCAAATGGCTTTGTAGTTCAGAGTGATTGACACTGGACATTTTTTCGTCAGAATCAGTGATGGGTTCGACAACGGCTTCCATGGCGTAGGAGTTTTTTCAAAGATAACCAAAACCAAACGAGTATGCTTCGCAACTACCTCAAAATTGCCTTCCGCAACCTGCGTAAAAACCGCACCTACGCCCTGATTAACGTTACGGGCCTGGCCCTCGGCCTGGGCGGGGCGCTGCTGATTTTCGCGCTCGTCCGCTACCACTTCGCCATTGACACCCACCACCGCCACTACGACCGGACCTACCGCATTGTGTCGAAATACTTCACGCCCGATGGTGATTTTCACACGCCCGGCGTACCCTATCCGTTCGGAAAAGCGGTCCGTAACGACCACCCCGACGTGGAGCAACTCGCCATGATCGATCAGTGGGAAGAGCCGATGGTGTCGGTGCCGGTAGCGAACGGGCCGGACAAAAAATTCAAGGTCACGGAGAGTATGGGCGCGTTTGTGGAGCCGTCGTATTTCCGCATCTTCGACTACGACTGGATCGCGGGCGGACCAACGGATATGAGCCAGCCGAACACGGTGGTGATCAGTGGCGGAAACGCCCAAAAATACTTTGGCAGGACCGACAACGTCGTGGGTAAAGTGCTCAAAATCAACGGACGTATCAACGCCCGGATCGTCGGTGTTTTTCGTGATTACCGGGACAATACCGATTTTGCTTATTCGGTGATGCCCTCCTACGCCACGCTGAAGGAATATAGGGGAGGGAGAAGTGATGACGATTTTGGCAGCACCAACAGCAGTTCGCAGTGCTTTGTGTTGCTCAACGACCAGTTCACGGCGGCCGACTGGGACCGGCAGATGCTGGCGTTCATAAAAAAATACAATCCTGAAAACATCAAAAAAAAGCGTTTTCCGATACAGCCCCTGCGCGACATTCACTTCTCGACCGACTATGGCGGGGTGAGCAAATCGCTGATTGTGTCGCTGTTTATTATCGGCATTTTCCTGATCGTGACGGCCAGTATCAACTTCGTCAACTTGGCCACAGCCCAGGCTCTGACCCGGTCGCGGGAGGTGGGCGTCAGGAAGGTGATGGGCAGTACGCAGGGCCAGTTGTTCGTGCAGTTCATGGGCGAAACGGCCCTGATTACGCTTACCGCTACGGTCATCGCGCTTGGGTTATTTCAAGTAGGGCAGTCGCTCGTTCAGCAGTACATGCACGGAGCGTTTAAGTTCACGTTCTACTTCGATGCGTCGGTCATTGGCTGGCTGGTGTTGCTGGTGCTGGGCGTCATTGGGCTGTCAGGCGTGTATCCGGCGTTGGTGCTGTCGGGCTTCAAACCGGTGATGGCACTGGCGGGCAAAATCACGGCGCGGCAGGTGGGCGGCTTCTCGGTGCGCCGGGGGTTGGTGGTAGCACAGTTCGCCATTTCGCAGATACTCATCATCGGGATGATCGTAGTCGCCAGTCAGCTCCGGTTCATGCAGGAGAAAGAGTTAGGATTCCGAAAAAACGCCATCCTGACCATCCAATTGCCCAATGTTGACAAACAGGACCTGGCCAAAATGAGTACGTTCCGCAACCTCGCAACGGGCATTCCCGATGTATCGAAGTTCAGCTATTCGATGAGCGGTGCCCCGCAGTCGGGCTGGGTGAGCCAGTCGACGATTAAGTATGACACCCGGCCCGAAGCCGAGAAGTTTGAACCCCACCGCAAAGGCATCGACGCGAACTACCTTGATCTGTACGGCATCAAACTTGTAGCCGGGCGCAACCTCTATCCATCCGATACGGTCCGTGAAGTGCTCGTCAACGAAACGTTCGTGCGGAAGCTGGGTCTGCGCAATCCCGCCGAGGTGCTGGGGAAAATCCTGCACACCAACGGCAACACCCGGCACCCGGAAATTGTGGGCGTTATGAAAGACTTCAACCAGGTAACGCTACAGGACGCCATCGCCCCGCTGTTTATGACCACGCAGGCTTCCAACTATTACTCCGCTAACCTGCAACTGCGTACCGGTAATTTTCAGCGGGTCATCAGCCAGTTGGAGAAACAGTACAACCAAGTGTATCCCGACGCGTATTTCACCTACCAGTTTGTCGATGCGCAAATCGAGCGCAGTTATCAGGAGGAGCAAACGATGGGTAAACTCGTCAATTTCTTCGCCGGGATTGCCGTGCTCATCGGTTGCCTGGGTCTTTACGGACTGGTGTTGTTCATGGCCACGCAGAAGACCAAAGAGATTGGTGTCAGGAAGGTGCTGGGGGCCAGTGTGGGCAGTATTCTGTGGCTGTTCGGGCGGGAGTTTGCCCGGCTCATTGCGGTGGCGTTTGTGCTGGCTGCCCCGCTGGCGTGGTACGTGATGAACGAGTGGCTACAGGGTTTCGAGTACAAGATCACGCTTGGTCCCGGCATCTTCGGAATTGCCCTTGTCGCAACGGTACTGGTAGCGGCCCTGACGGTGAGTTTTCAGAGCGTGAAAGCCGCCCTGACGAATCCGGTGAAGAGCTTGCGGAGTGAGTAAGCAGTCAAACAAATACGTCCGACAGGCTTAGTTCAATCTCGAAGTGGGGGTCCTTCAGCGTATCGTCGTGATGAAAAAACTGGTATTGATTGGGCTGTTCAAAAACGAAAATGCCCTCGATACGTGGTTGTACAATCCAGCAGGACTTGACCCCGAAGGCAAAATACACATTGGCTTTGTCCACCATTTCGTCCAAACTCTGGGAAGGCGATTGGATTTCGACCGTAATCAACGGCGCATCCGTCCGGCGGGCGGGATACTCTTTTGTAAAGTCGGCCGCGAAGAACGGATAAATCACCACATCGGGGGTAGAGCCGCTGGGGGGCGTGTCAAGGGTTAGCTCGGAGAGGATGCGGTACTGCTGGCGATAGCGGCTTCGTAACTCAAAAACCAGATTCGATTGAATGATAGCGTGTGGTGTGGTTGGCATAGGTTTATTCCGTTCGAGTTCATACTCAGAGACGGGTTCAATGACTGCTTTCATGGGCGAAAGTTGTTTTCTCAAATATACTTAATAAACAGTGTCATGTTCAGAAACTACCTCAAAATTGCCTGGCGGAACCTCCGCAAAAATAAGGTTTATTCGGGCGTAAATATCATTGGGTTAGCCCTGGGGCTGGCTTGTTGCACGGCTATTGCGCTATACGTGCTGGATGAGTTCCAGTATGACCGTTTCCACGCGAACTACGACCGAATTTACCGCGTCGTTGAAAATCAAAAACAGGCCGATGGTCTCTTCAACGTGGCCGTTACCCCCGGCCCGCTCGGACCAAGTCTTGTCAACGATTTCCCCGACGTGCAACAAATGACCCGTGTTGGGCGGTGGTCTGGGATTTTGAGTCGGGGGCAGCAATCGGTAGAAGCCGAAGCGATGCTGATTGTCGATCATACCTTTTTTACGCTGTTCGATTTTCCGCTGGTCGCCGGAAACGTCAACAAGGCACTGCTTGGCCCCAATGAAGTAGTGATCAGCGAAACGATGGCTGAGCGACTCTTCGGCGCAGCCTGGTCGCGGCTGGGCATCATCGGTAAACCGCTCGAATTCAACAAAGAACAGGCCCTTACGCTGGTTGGTGTGGCGAAAAATCCACCCGTTCGCTCACATCTTCAGTTCGACGTACTGCTGCCCTACAAGTGGCTGGAAAAAAACGACGAGTGGAGCATGAAGTGGATCAGCAATAGCTACCATACCTACCTGATACTCAAGCCCAACCGGACCGGTACCGCCATCAACCTGGCGGCCTTTGCCGACAAGCTAAGCGGACAGCTCAAACGCTATAATAAAAACACCGACAATACGCTCTATCTGCAACCCCTGCGCGATATTTATCTCAAGTCGAAGTTCTATTTTGAAACCGATTGGGGCAAGCGAAGCGACATTTTATACGTCCGTATTTTTCTGGCTGTCGGGCTAATTGTGCTACTGATTGCCGTGGTCAACTTCATTAACTTAGCCACGGCGCGGGCTTCGCAACGGTCGAAGGAGGTGGGCGTTCGCAAAACCGTCGGGGCGCGACAGTCGGGATTGGTGATGCAGTTCCTGGGCGAAGCTCTGTTGGTGACGGGGCTGGCCGTTTTGGCGTCCCTGTTACTGGTGCAGGGACTATTACCACTTTTCAATGAACTGTCAGGCAAGGCGTTAGTTGTGCCGTTTGAGGAACCTTTGTTCTGGCTGGCACTCGCCGGACTGACGGGCGTAGTTAGTTTGCTGACGGGGTTATATCCGGCGTTTGTCCTGTCGTCGTTCCGCCCGGCGCGGGTGCTACGCGGCACGGCAACATCGCTGGGGTTATCTGTTCAATCAGGTCGGACTTTCCGGCAGTCGCTGGTGGTGGGGCAGTTTGCGCTGGCGGTGGGGCTGGCCATTAGTAGCGTGGTGATTTACCGGCAGTTGACCTTCATGCAGAACAAAAGACTCGGTTTCGACAAATCACAACTGCTCCACGTTCGGATGAAAGGTGATTTGAGGGCCAATGCGTTACGGCTCAAACGCGACGTTCAGCAGTTGCCCGGCGTGACCGTTGCGTCGGTCACGACAAGTAATCTGGTCGATATCAGCAATCAGTCAAATATCGAGTGGGAGGGGCAGCGGCCCAAAGACGAGTTTCAGATTACGCACATCAACACCGATGCCGACTTCCTGAAAACGACCGGGATGCAGTTGGCGGCTGGCCGGAACTTCTCGTGGCAAATCACGGCTGACACCTCATCGAAGCAGGGCACGTACCTGATTAACGAAACGGCGGCCAAACGCATGGGCTGGACACCGGCGCAGGCCATCGGTAAGCGGGTGAAATTCTGGGGCACCGATGGCACCGTGATTGGCGTGTTGCGCGATTTTCATTTCCGGCCCCTGCGCGTAGCCATCGAACCGTTTTTGTTCCGGTTTCGCCCCGACAATCCTTATTTTAATTTGCTGGTGAAAACGGACCCCGGTTCGGTCCCGCGTACCATTGCCGGGATAAACGCACTTTACAAAAAATACGAGCAGAACAATCCCATTAGCTATGGTTTTGTCGATCAGGATTTGGATGCGCAGTACCGCGCCGAGCAGCGCACGGGTCGCATCATTCTTTACTTCTCGATCCTGTCAATTTTTGTTTCGTGCCTGGGTCTGTTCGGTCTGGCCACCTTCACCGCCGAGCAGCGCACCAAAGAAATTGGCGTTCGCAAAGTGTTGGGCGCATCGGTTGTTAGCATCGTCGTTCTGCTTTCCAAAGATTTTCTGAAACTGGTCCTGATTGCCATCGTGATTGCCAGTCCCATTGCCTGGTACGCTATGAATCGTTGGCTCCAGGATTTCGCCTATAAAATCGACATTGAGTGGTGGGTATTCGCCCTGGCGGGTTTGCTGGCGGTGGGCATTGCGCTGCTGACGGTCAGTTTCCAGAGCGTGAAAGCGGCGTTGATGAATCCGGTGAAATCACTTCGTTCCGAGTAAAAACCCGCAGTAGCTCGCGAAGCGCAGTCGCTCGTGAGACACGAGCGACTGCGAGCGCGGCCTGACGCCCCTGATTTTACTCCTCGACCGGATAACCGACGTGCGCAACTTCGGGGCCATTGCCCGTACCGCCGAATGCACCGGCGTGCAGGCCATTGTGGTGCCGGTGAAAGGGGGTGCTCAAATCAATGCGGACGCCATGAAGACTTCGTCGGGAGCACTCAATTTTCTGCCCGTTTGCCGGGAAGTCAGTTTGGCCCAAACCGTGCGGTATCTTCAGGAATCGGGCATCCAGGTCGTTGGTTGCACCGAAAAAGTGGGCAAAACCATTTACGAAATTGATTTTACCCTTCCAACGGCCTTGATTTTAGGGTCTGAAGAAGATGGGATTTCGGATGAACTTCTTCGCCTGGCCGACGAACTGGCCAGCATTCCCATCCAGGGCCGGGTGGGTTCGCTCAACGTGTCGGTTGCCAACGGCGTGGCTTTATACGAAGCCATCCGGTAACGAATGCAGTAAAAGTATTTAATTGAGAATCATTTTGTAGCTATCTTCAACTTACCTTTTTACGCGAGGTCGGTGGAGGGTGGCTATTTTTTTAATCCATTTTGTAGTACTTTCTAAGCCGTTTTTTTGTCTGATTATCAATTAGTTAGACTACTTTTTAATTTTTTTTTTATCATTTAGGTTACATTTTGATAATTAGCTTTGATAAACCTTTGAAAATGAATGAATCAGATTAGCGATTGCACTGACGAAGCGATTGTCAATGGCATTCTGTCCGACGACCGGAAAGCATTGAACACGGCCATCCGGTGTTTGTACGACCGCCACACTGCTTTACTGAAAGACTACGTTCGCCGCAACAGTGGTAGCTCCCAGGATGCCGATGACGTAATCCAGGTAGTCATATTAAACTTCATTAAAGCGGTACGATCGGAGCAGTACCGTCCTCTGCAAGGCGTGGGGGTGGGGGCGTTTCTAAACACGATTTGCAAGCGGCATTGGCTCAACGCGCTCAGTCAGCGCGAACGGGTAACGCTGCGTGAAACTGAATATTACGAGACCGACGATCAAGCCAGTGAAGGAGTTGATGAACTGCTTGAACAGCGGGAGGAAATGGAGCATTACCTGCGGCAGTTCGACCGATTGGGGGAACGTTGCAAGCAGATTTTGACCGCCCAGCGGCGTGATGGCCTTTCGATGAAGGAAATCGCTGATCTCATGGGCTTTGAGAACGAACGAGTGGCCATCAATGAGAAATTTAAGTGTATCCAAAAATTAAAAAACCTTTTAAAACCATGAGACCCAACACGCCGCCAGAGGAATCTGAATGGATTGACACCTACCTCAACAACCAGCTTACTGCCTCGGGCAAATTAGAATTTGAAGCGGAAATGGCCTGCGATCCAGCCTTACAAACTGAAGTAGACATTCGCCGCCTGTTGCACGATGTTATCGACGAATACAACCTCCAGGCCGAGATTGCCGCGATTCACGCCGAAATGATGGAAGAGGAAGAAGAGGTTCAACTGACCGAAACGCGGGTGATTCCGATGCCCGTCAGTCGGCCCGTGCCCGGAGAACATTCCCTCCGGGAACAATTGCTTCCTGTTGAACGCCCGCTGTGGTGGAAACGCGCGGCGAGTATTGCCGCCGCCGCCGGGGGTATTTGGATGGGTTATTTATCGTTTACGCCAATTACATCGCACGACGGAGTTAGTCATATTATGCGGGGCGCAAAAGCAAAGCAGGAACAGCCCAGTTCGTTTTGTTACGACAATTACTACCTGGGCCAGGAACACCTGAGCAATAAACGGCCCGGCGAGGCTATTCCGCATTTTGAACAGGTAACCGACTGCGAAGTACGCCCTTATTTTAAAGATGCTTCCAAATGGTTTTTGGCCGTTGCCTGCCTGCAGGCCGGACAAACCGACCGGGCAACTACGCTGCTGAACGAAATTCGACAAGCCGCCGATTTCCAGTACCCGGTGACGACAGTCGACCTTTGGAAAATGGAATGGCAACTCCGTCTGGCCCGTCTGACACACTGACAACGCCGATGGGTAGCCGCTCCTGCTGCGGCTACCCCTTTATTTTTCGTCGACGTAGGGTGTACCACGTGAGTGCCGCCAGTGCCAGCAATCCACCCGTGACCAGGAGACCAATACGGACTGGTTTGGCCAGCCAGCCCCGCTCGTACACCGATTTTCCTTCCCCGATCAAGATAAAATTAGCCCAGTAGTAGGGGTGATCGTAGGCGCGATTTTCTTCAGATCGCACGTAGTCGAGTTTGGCCTGACGCAGGGCTTCATCGGTAGCCAAGCCGTCGCGCAAGTAACTATGCAACCGCTGAGCTAAGTAAGCCGTACTTTCATCGTGGGCGTTCCAGAGCGTGGTCACAACACTCGGACACCCCGCGTACATAAACGCCCGCGCCAGACTAATGGCTCCCTCGCCGCGTTGTAGTCGCCCAGATCCTGTTTCGCAGGCGCTCAAAATAACCAACCGGGCCTGGTCGAGCTTCAAATTATACAACTCGCTGGTGTACAGCTTATAGGATTGACGTTCAGGAAAAAAAGCGATGTAGGATTGGGCCGGATCATCGCCATCGGCCCGGGCGTGAGTAGCCAAATGCAAAATTCCGTAGCGTTGGTAACGATCGAGAAAAGCCGCTTTAGTGGCCTGAGAATCCAGCAGCACGTGCCCGCCCAGATGCAACACTTCCCGACGCGATGCCGGTAAAGTACCCAAGCTCCGGCTTCGAAAACGGGTGGGCAAGTCCGTTGAATCGGCGTAGGGCGCAATGGCTAAAATTTTATCGTTGCCCGCAACCTGACCATGGAATCCACTGAATAGCATCGTAGCCGAATAGGCGTAATGGATGGTGTATTTCTGAATCAGGTATTGTTTGGGGACTGGTTCGAGTACTTCGTAGGGAATAAAATGCAATTCGGCATCGCGCAATATGATCAGGCGGGTCATATCGGTTAAACTTGGCTGCAACGGAGCAATGATCTCGCGGTAAACCTGCTGAGCGGCCAAACTTCCTTTGTAGATATCGAGGCCCGGATTATTGTAAAGTGCCTGGCGCAAAGCGGCCAATGCCCGGTGCAATACCGGGCTGATTGCCCGCCGTTGAAAGTCGATACCGTTCCGACTGGCTACAAATACGTACAAATGTTTACTACCCAGAAAATACGATATTAAGGCGGTTTGCTCGTCGGGCAAGGCCGCTTGTAGCCGGTAAAGAGGGATGGTTTCGTTGGCATACTTCGACTGGTAATACCGGGGTGACTCCCGCTCAAACTGCTTTAGGAGTTTGCTGAGCTTGATTTCAGTATCATCCAGTTGGCTTTTCAAACTACGCCGCTCTACTTCGCTTCGTGCCGTAGTGAGCGAAGTCTTCAGGGTGGTGAGCGTACGAAGAATCTCTTTTTCCTGACTCAACAACTTAGCGGACAACGTAGCCGGTTTGATGCGTGCGTCGCGCAGAGCATCAGACAGCGTAGCGGCTTTGCTTTGTTCGAGGATGTTGAACGCCAAACTACGATAAGCCGGTTTACGGGTGAGTTGATACAACTCGTAGGTTACACCCAGGGCCTGCTCGTACACCGGATACACTTTATTGGTGAAAAACAGTTTTGCGTCCGCCCGCTCGTAACTCCGGCGGATTTTCTCGGATAGCTGTAACGCCGTTTGGTAGGTGCTTTGTGAAGCCTTCAGTTCTTCATCCTTGCGATTCTTCTGGTAGCGTCGATGTAGCGCAGCAGCTTTGTGGTGCAGGGCGTCAAACAGGGCGAGTGAGGAAATCACGCCATCGTCCGAAGAGATAAGTTGGTATATGCCTTTTTGCTGTCCATCCAGGTACAGCGCGTTGATGGCGTGTTGGTAGTCGATCAATGCCGCGCCTAAATGACCACGGGCCTCCTGCCACTCACCGCGCCGTACATACGCATCAGCGACCTGCTCGTGCTGCGGCCCAAATGTCGTCGTGGCTAAAACCACCGCCTCCTGGAGGTAGTCCTCCGCTACGCCAAAACGGCCCATTTGCGTGTAGCAAATGCCTAAATTAATCAGAATACGCACCTGCGTCGCGGGTTCGTGATGGGCGGGGTCTTTAATTTCTAACTTCTGATAATAGTTGTAAGCGTTGTGTAGATAACGAAGTGCGTTGGGATAATCCTTCAATTCAAGATAGACGTTTCCAATGTTGGTAATCGTGATGATGTATTGGCTGCGTAGCGTCGCATTGGTTGTATACTTCAGACTCTGTTTATAGAATTCGATGCTTTCCTTATAATTACCAACCGATTGATGATAAGCCCCGATGTTGCTGTATAAGGTTAGGAACACACTGGTTAAACGGTACTTCTGGGCAAGACGAAGCGCTTTTTGGAAGTAAATTATTTCCTTGGCGTAATCCGCCTGTTGGTCGTACTGATAGCCCAACAGGATGTAAAAACCGACAACGTTAATCGGGATGACCGTTCCAAGGCCAGGCGTTTTTTCCAGCATCGTTTCGATTTGCGCAAAATAATACTGCGCCGAATCGCTGCGACTGAGATACAGATAATTGAGGCCCAGATTGTAGTACAACTTGAATAAAGTGGTGTCTCGACCGGGCGACGTGGCGGGTAGAACCGATACGCCGGTACGACATTCGGCGATTGCTTTTTCGTGCAGCGATTGTTTGAGAAAAATTATACTAGTCTCGCCGTAGATGTTCGCCAGAATCAGAAGTTCGTTCTGCTGCCGACTCAATCGTTGGCTTTGGCGGTAGAAGAGAAGGGCTTTTTGGTACTGCTGTTGATTGGCTAAGCGATCAGCGCGTTGGTAATTGGCCTTGATTTGGGCCAGCGCGACCGATTTCTGTTGGGCAAAACCGCCGAGGCTACTACCCCAAAGGCACAACCAGAGGATGAATCGGGTGAAGGCTGAGCGCATACGACTGGATCACAGGGTACGAAAGCTGCAATCTTGCCCTAAAATAACACACATTCGTCTAAAATGCCAAAAACCCCCAGTGTCTTTTAGCGGTGACACCGGAGGCTGTTGCTTTGGCAAAAAGGCACTAAACTATGTGGAGGCAGTAAAGTGCAGTATCAAAAAAGAAGCGTTCTTGCAATTTCTTGATTCATATCGGAGCGTACAGCGCGGCTGTTCCACGCGGCTATTATTTTCTAATCATCGGAATAACAGGAGGTTGTTCTTCACCACTCTGAACGGCCTCGGCAGGCTGCGCCAAGGCACCCGACTGCTCCATAGAAGTTTGTGGCTCAATTTCAGTTTTCTGGCAGGAAGAAAAC
>JAJAZB010000473.1 GCA_026785975.1 Cytophagaceae bacterium
ATTACTTGCAAATGCAGACGCCCGTCATTGCTTCGCTACGCTCGCAATGACGGGCGTCTGCTTGCGATGACAATACTTTGCTTGCGATGTTCACTCGCCTATGAAACATCATTCACTAACTTTTAACTTCAGCACGGGTTGAGTGAAGGCCGGGGTGCCTGGGTTCAGATGGTGTCGGGTCAGGTTCAGGTGGCGGGGTTAACCCTCGCTCAGGGCGACGGCGTAGGCATCACCGACATTGATAAACTCGATTTTCACTTTGGCGCGGATAGCGAAGTTCTCCTCTTCGACGTTCGCATGGATACGCCTTTGCTGTGGCGCTGGGGACCATTAAGAAGTGGTGCAAAAGTTGTTAGGTTATAAATTATTGTCTCATTTTCAACGACTTATGCGATAACCTTGTAACTTAATAACAAGTACTTATTCCCTTTCGGGTGAAAGAATATATATTTCTAAAAACCTGAAGATCAGCATCTTGCTCCGTAGCGTAGGGACTGCGCGTCGGAGCAAGAGTATCACCCGAAAGGGAATAATTGATTTTGCCCAAAAATTTCAGTTTGAATCAGTCCGCTTTGATACCCACTTTTATCGCCAACACCCAGCCAGTACCCATGACCATTGCTGAAAATATTCGCTCCCTCGAAGTCCGCCTGACGGATCTGTCCGGCTCCGGAGTACCGGCCCGACTCGTGGCCGTTACCAAAACGAAACCCGTTGAAACGTTGCTCGAAGCCTACCAGGCTGGGTGTCGGCGCTTCGGCGAAAACAAGGTGCAGGAACTCGTGGCCAAGTACGAAGCCTTGCCCAAAGACATCGAGTGGCACCTCATCGGACACTTGCAAACCAACAAAGTCAAGTACATCGCCCCGTTTGTTCACCTGATTCATTCGGTGGATAGCCTGAAGTTGTTGCAGGAAATCGACAAACAGGCCACCCGCAACGAGCGGGTGCAGGATTGCCTGCTGCAACTGCACATCGCTCAGGAAGAAACCAAGTTTGGCTTGTCGGAAGCCGAAGCCGGGGAATTACTGCGCTCGGATGAACTGGCGGCCTTGCGCCACGTGCGGGTGGTTGGCCTGATGGGCATGGCCTCCAACACGGCCAGTGAAACGCAGGTGCGTAGGGAGTTTCGGGAGTTGAAGCAATTTTTTGATAGCACGAAAAACAGCCTGGGTGAACGGCCAAACGTGGATTTACGGGAACTCTCGATGGGCATGAGCGGCGATTGGCCGCTGGGTGTGGAAGAAGGCAGTACGCTCATCCGGGTGGGCAGTGCCTTATTTGGGGTTAGAAGTTAATAATGGCCATAGTGACTAAGGCTTTTAACGAAAAAAGTCATAAAATTAGCCCCGAAGCAACTCACCCCAACCACCCCTAATTAACCCAGCCAATGATTGATACGAGAACACAAATTTTGGAGCGCAACTACCAGGCTGTTCGCTTAAACGGTTTTCAGGGAATGCGGGCCGATAAAGTCATTACCGAGTTGGGCATCACCAAAGGCGCCCTGTACCACTATTTTCCCAATAAACTGGAACTGGGCTACGCCATCGTCGACGAAATTATCTCACCAGCCTACCGGGAGGGCTGGAGGGCCTTTGAGCAAGCCACCGAAAACCACCTCGCGGCCTTGATCGCCTGCCTGGAAGCCTTTAAGCACCGGAGCAACGAGGAAGAAGTAAAACTGGGTTGTCCGCTTAATAATCTGATTCAGGAAATGACAGCGCTGGATGGCGGCTTCAAAGCCCGCTTGCAGGCCATCGTCAACCAGATGCGCGGCTCGCTCGAAACCGGCCTGCGCAACGGGCAAGCTGCGGGCAGTATCACTTCCACCATCGACCCCACGCAAACGGCCTGGTTTATTCTGTCATGCCTGGAAGGAAGTTACGGAATGGCAAAGGCTGCCCAGTCGGTGCGGGTATTTGAAGATTGTGTCAATCAATTGATTACGTATTTGCGCACTTTGGCGGTTTAAATTCTTTTGGAAACGCCGGAACCAAACGCCCGGCGTTTTTCTTTTGCCCGTGTACGTACCAATTGGTACGTACATTTGGTACGTATATTTTTTCCTACCTAATTCATTAACCAGGAACGTATCCTTTCTGTCTATACTCACCCCACCACGCCTTGCTCAGTCTTTTCATAGTTCCAACGTAAAATCAATTCCAATCCTCATGTACGTCATCACTGGAGCCACCGGGAACACCGGTCGGCGCATTGCCGAAAAACTACTCGCCCACGGGCAGGAAGTTACCGCCATCAGTCGCACCGAAGCGCACCTCGCCGACCTCGTTGCGAAAGGTGCCAAAGCCGCCGAGGGCACGCTCGAAGACGTTGAATTTCTGACCAAAACCTTCAGCGGGGCTACGGCCGTTTACCTGTTGATCCCTCCCAACTTTACCGCCGGGGACTTCCGGGAGTACCAAACTACCGTTAGCCGGGCGCTGACCGAAGCGGTGCGCCGGGCCGGAGTGAAGCACGCCGTGGTGTTATCGAGTATTGGCGCGCACTCCGACCAATCGGGCGTCGTGGCCGGATTGCACGATTTGGAAGAAATGCTCAAAGGCGTCGAGAGCCTCAACGTGTTGTTTTTACGGGCGGGTTTTTTCATGCAAAATTTCTATGGCAACATCGGTCTCATCAAAGGCATGGGCATCAACGGGGGATTCCCGATTGAAGGGGATTTATCAATGCCCATCGTCCATGTCAACGACATCGCCGACGTGGCTACGCGCCACTTGCTGGCACTTGATTTTAGCGGGGCTTCGCACGTGTACGTGGCCGGTGCGCGCGACCTCAGCCTGAAGGAAGCCACGCAGGTATTGGGGGCGGCCATTGGTAAACCCGATTTGCCCTGGGTGACGTTTCCCTACGAGCAGGCCCGGGCGGGGATGGTGCAGGTGGGGATGTCGGAAAGTCTGGCCGATGCCTACGTGCAGTTTGGGAAAGCCACCAACGAAGGTATTCTGATGGCCGACTACCAGCGTACCCCCGACTACACGACACCCACGGATATCGAAGCCTTCGCGCAGGAATTTGCCGGTGCGTATGCTCAAAGCTGATCGGGACGTTTAGGGGCGACGGTTCAATTAAAAATTTTTCGTAGGGGCAACCGTAAGCGGTACGCCGCCCGGTTACCTCTACGGCACTCATTACAAAAAGAGCCAAGTGAAGCAGATTCACCTGGCTCTTTTTGCGAAAAATGGGTAGCTGTTCCAATCGGTGTCGTTCTTTTTTTAGCCGTTCACGCAACCTCCTTGTGTAAGTTTTGCGTATTTGCTCCTGAATACGCGCCCATGTCCGCATCCACTGCCACCGTTTCGAGTATGAATATCCTGCTGGAAGGCTGCCGGAAAGGCGACCGCCTCAGTCAGGAATTACTCTACCGGCAGTTTTATGGCTTTGCCATGAGCATTTGTCTGCGCTACACCCGGACTCGGGAAGAAGCTACCGAGGTGATCAACGACGGATTTATGAAGGTATTCATGAAAGCCGAGTTGTACGATTCGAGCAAGCCATTCAAAAACTGGCTGGCCCGAATTATGGTCAACACCGCGCTCGACCACTACCGCCATCATCAAAAACATTATTACCACGAAAGCCTCGACGGCGACGCGCACCACGTGGGGGTGAGGGAAATGGCGACGAGTCAGCTTTCGCACCAGGAACTCATCGGGCTGGTGCAGACCCTGTCGCCCGCCTACCGGATGGTGTTTAACCTGTACGTGATGGACGGGTACACGCACGAGGAAATCGCTGAGCAACTGAACATATCGGTGGGCACCTCGAAGTCGAATTTGTCGCGGGCGCGGGAACACTTGCGCTCGGCGTTAAATAAACAAAATAATGAATGAGACCAGGGGACATAGCGACGAGGAACTCGACGGGCTTTTCCGCGAGGCTGCCGACGGCTACCGGCCCCGTTTTGACCCGGACGACTGGCGGAAAATGACCGCCCGCCTTGCCGCCGCCACACCGCCCCGGCCTTGGTGGCAACGCCGACGCTGGGGGTTGCTGGCATTACTCCTGTTGCTGACCGGAGCGGGGGTATTCTGGGGACTATCCGGGTCGGAATCGGGCGATGCGGGTAAGGAAACAAGCGGCGTAAAATCGCTTGGCGGCGGTGTTGAGAAGCCCCAGGGCAGGAAGGCGGTATTTTCGAACGAAAAAATGGATCAATCCACGACTGAAAAACGGGCTGTGAAACGTACTGACCCGCAACCGGACAAGTTGACCAACCCGACTACCGGAGCGTCGGCGCGGATGGAATCCACCGACGAATCGGTGCCCGAAACCGGAACGAACAAAGCCATGATTCCTGAAAAAGCGCGTAAGCAATCTTCGTTTACTGAAAAAATAGCACTCGAAAAAGGAAATAAAGCATCCAGTACGGAAGTTCGGAAGGAGAAAAACAGGAGGAATAATCGGACGAATAGTTCGGAGAAACCACTTGCTTTCACCCGCCCTGATCGCTTGGCGACCGAAAGGACAGTGAAGGGAAATCCCGGTGAAAAAGTAGTTGGCCAATCCGCCTGGGCAGTTTCCCCAACACGCCGCCAAACGAACCGCTTGCGCAGCAACCAAACACCCGCAGGTGAATCGCGGGACTTTGACCGGCGGCTCACCCACGATGCGCCGAACGGATCGCAACCGGACGCCCCGATGCCGCTCACCGAAGTGGACCAGCGAACGAGCGTAGACGAGGTGAATTTCCTGGAAATCAGAGGTATTTCCGTTAGAAATGGGTTAGCCGGGCAATTTCCCGCTGTCGTCAGTGTCGCTACGCCGCCTGCCGCTCCGCTCATCCGCCGGACGGAACCAACCCGGCGGGGTCGTTGGGGCGTTCGGGCTTTATTAGCCCCTGATTTCAACTCAGTGAGTACGCTCAAACCCGCCGCGTTTGGCCGGAGCTTCGGGGTTTTACTGGAGTACGAAGTGCTACCGCGCTGGCGGATTCAGGCCGGGGCAATCCGCTCAGAGAAAAGCTATGACGCTTTATTTAGCGATTACACGAAATGGAATTCGGGCTACTGGGCAGTCGATCCCGAGCGCGTCAATGCGGATTGTCGCATCCTCGACCTGCCGGTCAATCTGCGGTTCGATGCCCTGCGGCGCACCCGCTACGATGTATTTGTGAGTGCGGGCGTGTCGTCTTACCTCATGCGGAGTGAAGTCTACAAATATTATTTTCCAAAAACTGCGTACATCTACCCCAACCCCCGGGAGCGGGAATTTAGCCGCGCCAACAATCACCTGGCGAGCACGTTGAATCTGTCGGCGGGTTACGAGCGCCAGTTGGGTCACGGTTTTAGTTTGCAAGTGGAACCCTACCTGAAGCTACCCTTGTCGGGCGTTGGGGCGGGTGGGGTGCGGTTGTACAGCACGGGTTTGCACCTTTCGCTGGGTTTTCACGCGGGCGGGCGCTGAGTCCAAAACATAAGATAGTACCCGGAAGCCGCGTTGTCAGGCGAGTAAGTTTTTCCGTAAGTATTTCAAGAAAATCCACGCATCGAATTTTTTCCATTTTAACCACTCTTTTTTCTATGAACCGTACTGAATTTCTCAAAAGTCTTGGCCTGAGCAGCGGTGCGCTGATGGCCGTTTATTGCATGGGTACGCTGACGTCCTGCTCCAGCAGCAAAGATGACCCTGCCCCCGGAACAGGAACCGGCACTGGAACCGGTGCAAAAGTTAATTTTACGCTTGACTTAGCCAACGCCAATAAAGCCCTGGCTACTCCAGGCGCGTTTGTTATTAAAGATGATATCATCATCGCCAATGCGAAGAGCGGGTATGTTGCCCTGTCAAAAGCCTGTACGCACCAAGGCACGACAGTGGAATATCAGGCAAATAACGACCGCTTTTATTGTCCCAATCATGGCTCCAACTTCAGCACAACGGGTTCGGTAATCAATGGGCCGGCGGCGTCTCCGCTGAAATCCTATAAAATCGAATTGATGGGTACCAATTTACGGGTGTTTGAAAGTTAATATATTCGTTACTAAGTAATTAGGTTATTGGTTACTGGGTAACGAAACTTATTTTTTTAACTCAACGCCAGGGCGTGAACCACACACCGACTATCTTCGTGTGGTTCGCGCCCTGGCGCTTTGTTTATTTCACGAAACGCGATGATCAAATTTTTCCTGAGTGCCGGGGCCATCTGGGCCGGGTTGGCCGTTGTGCTGGGGGCTTTCGGCGCCCATGCCTTCCGGGCTTCGCTCGAGGCTTCGGGCCGGTTCGATACGTTTGAAACGGCGGTGCGTTACCAAATGTACCATGCGTTGGCACTGCTGGCAGTCGGTATTTTGCTGCGGCAGTCGCCCGAAATCACCCGCTGGCTCAACTGGGCGGGCTGGGGATTTCTGGCGGGAAGTTTGATTTTTTCGGGATCACTCTACCTCATTTGCCTGACGGGTGCCCGCTGGTGGGGGGCCGTCGCGCCCATTGGTGGGCTGTTGATGATCGCGGGCTGGGTGGCGTTTTTGCTGGCCGTCTATCGTTCGAGGTAAGTACCTGGGTTGAGTAATTAGGTTTTAAAACACAACCTGATTTAATGCGTAAGCACCAACTCCAGGCTGGTTTTTACGATTTCACCCATCGACCGGCAGCGTAAAAACGCGCTGTTTCGATAATACCTCGCCAGTTCATTCCGCAGGCTTTCAGTGTTCGCGGGGGTCGAGATGGTGTCGTCGATCATCACGCTGAGCAAGTCCTGAATGCGCTGCCGCTCGGTGCGCAGGCGGTTGGCAATCAGCGAGCGCTCCTCGATCTGGTACTGCCGGACGCTTTCCATGGTCATAAATTTCATGCCCAGTTCAATTAGCAAATTGTTTTGCTTGAAATATTGCGGCTGATACACCGATCGCCGGGCTTCGTACGATTGCTGGTCGAAATCGATAGCCCGCAGTCGGTAATGCACGTCCTCGAAGTCGGGCATGGTCACGACGACAAAGTTGGCCGAGTGCATATCGCCGAGCAGTTGCACGAAGCAGCGCTCGGTAAATTTGACGAATTCTTTGGAGAGCCGGATGGGATTGAGCGTACTTTCGCTGAGGTGGTAGCGTAAAAACTCGTCTCCCGGAATACCCGCAATGTGCTCTTCGATGAGGGTCTGGCCGAAAGTCAGATAGCTGATGCGGTTGGGCGAAAGCAGGTGTTCGAGTTCGAGGCCGTACACCCGCGAGGCATCGGCGATTTTGATGTAGAAATAGTCGAAATTGTCATTGACCTGGTTAACGATGCGCACCCGAAACGGCTTGGTATTGCCGTACGTACACACGTCCACCCGGTCCACGTGCAGGTGTTGCATAACGCTCACGTCGCCGTTGGCTTTGAGGTCGGCGTAAATGCGTTTGAGGTTTTCGTAGATTTCGGGCGCTTCCGAAGCCGGATAAAACACCGTTTCCCAGAGCGTATCCCGTCCGTTTTTGGCGTAAAGCGGTACGGCGTTGTCGTACAGGATCAGGTCGGTGTACTGCAAAGGCAACTCAAATTCCCGGCTGTAACCGCTCAGGTACTCGCGCAAAGCGGGCGCGATGCGAAAAACAAGCTTTTTCCGGGAGATAATTGCCATTGTTGAGTAATATTGCGTTACGGAGCCGAAGCGTCATTCCAAATAATCCAAATCTTTCCCAAAACTCTCGCCCACGCTCCAGGTGGCCAAAAAGGCCAGCGCCAGGCACACCAACCCGACGGTCAGGGCTGAACCTATGATGCCCAACGACGGAATAAAACCCTTGAACACAACCGTAATCGGAATCACCGCACCCCGCACGAAGTTGGGCACGGTGGTGGTCACGGTCGCACGTAGGTTGGTACCAAATTGCTCCGATGCCATCGTCACAAACATGGCCCAATAGCCCGCAAAAAAACCCAGAAAAAAGCAGAGCGTGTAGAAAGATCCGGTCGAAGTACTCGTGGGGTTGAGGTACACCACCACCAGAATTGTGGTAATGGTCAGGTAGATGAAAATGGCTTTTTTCCGACTCCGCAACCATTGGCTCAGCAACCCGACCGCGAAATCACCGATCGACAACCCGGCGTAGAGATAGGCAATCGTCAGGTTGGGCCGGACGCCCGTCACCCCCAGGGCTTTGACCAGTTCGGGCGCCGACAAAATCAGCACGCTGATGACGTACCAGATGGGAATGCCAATGAAAATGCAGGCGATGTATTTGCGAAACCGTTGCCCGTTGGTGAACAAACTCAGAAAGTCGCCCTTCCGAACGCTGGATTGCCCGGCGTTGACAAACAGCGCCGATTCGTAGGTGCCCACCCGGAGCAACAGCAAGGCCAGGCCCATGCCCCCGCCGATAAAATACAGCGTTCGCCAGTCGGGAATAACCTCGGGCAGCAGTGCCGCAAAAACGGCCCCCGACGCCCCAAATCCCGCGATAATCAGCGTGCCGTAGCCCCGGTTTTCTTTCGACATCGTTTCGTTGACGAGCGTAATCCCCGCCCCGAGTTCACCCGCCAGGCCAACGCCCGCCACAAACCGCAGCACCGCGTAGGTGGTCAGATCCTGGACGAAACCGTTGAGGATATTGGCCAGCGAATACAGCAAAATTGACCCGAACAACACCGAACGACGCCCGCGTTTGTCGCCCAGAATGCCCCAGACCACCCCGCCAATGAGCATACCCGCCATTTGATAGTTGAAGAGCGTCACGCCTTCGTTGAGCAGGGCTGGCCCTTCGAGGCCCAGGCTCCGAAGGCTGGGATTGCGGACGATGCCGAAAAGAATCAGGTCGAACACATCCACAAAATAGCCCAGGGCGGCCACGGCAATGAGTAGCGCCGCCGAACGGCGGGCGGGTGGCGCGGGGGAAGAGGTAAGCATGAGTTTTGAAGAGGGGTGTCGGAAAAACCGTGAATATACGCCGACGCGTAGAAAGTCGAACGGGCCTTACGCTTAAATCTGCGCCGACCAGGGGTCGGCGCTACCCGACGGGCAAGTACACCCGGAACGTCGATCCCCGGTTGGCTATTGACGATCATCGCCCCGAGGTGGTTTTCAACGACTTTTTTAACAATCGCCAACCCGATGCCCGTTCCGGCGTACTCACTCCGGCCATGCAGGCACTGAAAGGCTTCAAAGATGCGGCCGGCGTATTGTTCCTCAAAACCAATGCCATTGTCACTGACGCTGATTTCGTGGTAAATCGCCTCGGGACGCAACGCTAGCACAGCGGGGGTTTCGGCCCCCCGGACGGTTTGGTAGCATACCATGACCACTGGGGAAACCCCAGGTTTGCTGAATTTCAGGGCATTGCTCAACAGGTTTTGAAACAACTGCCGGAGTTGCATGGCGTCGCCCTCAATGGCGGGCAGGGGATCGAAGCGGAGCGTGGCTTTTTTTTCGCGAATGACCAACTCCAGGTCATTCCTGACATCGGCCAGCAACGTATCGAGGGCCAGAGGCTGGAAGGGTTCATGCTGCGACGATACCCGCGAGTAGGTGAGCAAATCCCGGATGAGTTCCTGCATCCGCCCGGCGGCACTCTTCATCCGCCGGATTATGTCGATGGCCGACTCGTCGAGTTTTCCGCGCTGGCGTTTGAAGAGCATATCGCCAAACGACTGAATTTTGCGGAGCGGCTCCTGCAAATCGTGCGAGGCCACGTAGGCAAAGCGTTCCAGATTTTCGTTGGACTGCTGGAGCTGCTGTTGGTAAATCCGGTCACGGGTGATGTTGCGAAAGGTTACCATGGCCATGACGGGCTGGTTGTCGGCATTGACCACCGGGCCAAAGTAAATTTCGTACCAGTTTTCGCCAAACTGCTCCGTAATCTGAGTCGATTCTCCGCGCAGGGCATCTGCGAAGGCCGCTTGCACCACGGGCCGGTACTCGGGCTGCAATACCTCGTTGAGCTTGCGGTCGGTCAGTCGCTTGCGGGTCGACGCCGTAAACAGGGCGGGAGGCTCGCCGTTGGCAAAGAGGATCCGTTGGCTGGTGCTGCACGCGAGTACCCCCGTTTCGGGCACCTGCGAGGAGAGGGTTTTAAACAAAATGGACTCACCCACCAATGCTTGCTGAGCCTTTTTGGCTTCGCTGATATCCATGAACGTGACCACCAGGCCATCATCCTGTTTCACCATTGAAATGTCGAGCCAGAAATCCAGACCGTCGGCTTTGTAATATTGTTCAAGGCGCTGCGCCCGCCCGCTTTCAACGGTCTCGACGTAGCGGGCAAACAAGCCAATCGGCACATTGCCGGGGTAAACCGACAAGAGTTTATGACCCACCAGGCGATCCACCGACGTTCCTAAAATAGTTTCGTTGGCGCGGTTGGCGGCCGTCACCAGCAGGTCGGTGATGTGCCCCCGGTCATCGCGGATGGCCTCCATCGAAAGTATGGCGTTGATGCTGCCGTCGAGTAGGATTTGCAGCGAATTGGCCTGCCGCTGGCGCTCCTGCAGGGCCTCGCGCACCAGGGAAACGTCGCTGATCGAAACGACGAAACCGTCCCCCAGTTTGGCCGCCGTAATATCGAACCAGCGGTCGATGCTTTCGTAGTAATATTCGGTGCGCAGAGGCTGACCCGTCTCAACAACGGTTACGTAGCCGTCGAACAACCCCGACGAGATGATGTCGGGATCAATTTCACGGACGGTACGCGTAAGCAGCCAATCCTCGGGTATGCCCGTCAGGTCGAGCATGGCTTTGTTGTAAACCTGGCAATGAAAATCGGCGATTGCCCCCCCGAGTCCTCGGGTTCGCGCACGGCTTGCCAGAGCATCATGCCGCTGAGCGAATTATTGATGATGCTGTCAAACAACTCGGCCTGCTACTGCTGGGCCAGTTGACTTTTTTTCAATTCACTGATAAAGGAGTAGCTAATCACCAGGCCATCGGCCCCCAGGGGCGCGGCCTGCACGTCGGTGTAATTATCGAATCCGTCGTAGGGGTAATGCAACTCAAATCGTTGCGGTTGGCCGGTTTCCACCACTGCGCAGTATTTTTCAAACAACCCACTTTCTTTCATGCTTGGGAAAAACGCAGTCATTCGCTGCCCCACAATCTGCTCGCCTGGCAGGCCAATGAGTTGATTGACAGTTTCGTTGGTTCGGGTACAGAAAAAATCCACGATTTGACCCCCCGAATCCTCGGGGTCACGCACCGCTTCGCAGTACGCGAGGTACCCCTGGGCACCGTCCATGACACCCCGGAGGGGCGTTCACCTCGGCTTCACGGCGCAGGGCTGCTTTGGTTTCGTCCACGTTGACGAACGTAATCATAAACCCGTCGCCGAGTTTCACCACGGAACCATTGCACCAATGATCGTCGAGAAAAACGTCGGCTTCAAACGGAACCCCGGTTTCGGTCACGGCGATGTAGCGGTCAAAAAGTCCGGTTGGCTTTACATTGGGTTGGGTTTCCAGCATCGTTTGCCCCAGAATTACTTCCTGCGTAAAACCCAGGAGGCGGGTCACGGCCGCAATGGCCCGGATCGCCCGAAAATCGTTGATCCGCCCGGAAGCATCGCGGATCGCCTGGCAAACGAGTAGCCCGCAGGGAGCGGCTTCAAAAATAGCTTCGAGCGAAGGCAATGGAGAAATCTGGGACATCCATCATTCAGTAAAAAAATCAGGCCCTGAACCGTGACCAATACGTTAGGTTTGAGGTTTGAAGGATTTGTTTGGGTTTCGTTTCTACTGTTTTTTGTCATCCCGACGTTAGGAGGG
>JAJAZB010000474.1 GCA_026785975.1 Cytophagaceae bacterium
CGCGGGCGGTGAATCAGAAAATCCCACCTACGAGCAGGTCGGCACCGACCTCACCGGCCACGCCGAGGCAGTCCAGGTGTACTACGACCCCAACGTCATTTCCTACGACGTGCTGCTCGACGCTTTTTTTGCCGGGCACGATCCCACGACGCTCAATCGCCAGGGACCCGACGCGGGCACTCAATACCGTTCGGTGGCTTTTTACCGCAATGCCGATGAGAAAACCCGCATCGAAGCGGCCGTCAAACGGGCTTCGGGGCATTATGAAAATAAGATTGTGACCCAGGTTGTACCCTTCGAGGCATTTTATCCCGCCGAGAAATACCACCAGGGCTATTACCGCGCTCACCCCGATGACTCGTACATCCGGCAGGTTTCGGCACCCAAAGTTGCCAAGTTCAGGAAGGCCATGGCGGGGAAATTAAAGGAGAATTTGATGTGATTAAAAAACTTTTTTGTCATGGCGCCGGCCGAGTGGCCGGTGCCATGACAAAAAAGTAAAACAAAATAGTTTCCTTTTTCAGAAAACTATTTCCCCCGATTTCTCGCCCAAACATACCAACCGATTCCAACCAGCAATCCCACAGTCAGCAACCGCGCAACGTGGTAAGAAACGGGCGTTGGTATATTTACGATGCCATTTTCACCCGTTTTGGCGGCTCGTTTTACGTATTGCCCGTTAGGAGGAACGGACTGCTCCTCGAACGCATCGGCCAATTGTTGCAATTCGTCGCGCAATGCTCTACCCCGAATCGAAACCCCGTGACCGGTGCCTACCGCCGAGGGTCGTAGTTTCGCCAGTTGCTTCACCGACTTCTTGGCGGCTTTCCAATCGCAAGTAAAATATGTGGGCGGGCCGTGCAGTTCCTTTTTTTGCGTCATCACGGCGTAAACCGAACTCTGGTTAGTCGTCGCGAAGGCATCCCCGGCAATCAGCACTTTATCTCTTTCGCGAAACAATGAAATATGCCCCGGCGCGTGACCTGGCGTGTGAATTACCCGAAAATCGGGTAACTCGGGAATGAAACCATCGTGCGGAATCACCTGAACCCGGTCGCCCAGATTGATGGACCCGATGGGAAAGAGGAACGACAGGTACCCCATGGCCCCACCGCCAATGGCCGGATCGGGGGGCGGGTAGTGCGACTTGCCCGTCAGGTAGGGCATTTCGAGCGCATGGGCGTACACGGGCACGTCCCCCCAGATTTCCAGGAGGTCTTTGAGCGCGCCCACGTGATCGAAATGCCCGTGGGTCAGCACAATTGCCTGCGGTGGATTAAATGACCCGAACCGAGCCTCGGCTTCGCGGCGAATCCGGCTGGCCGACCCGTACAGGCCCGCATCGACCAACACCTACCGGCTACCAGGTTTTTGTTTGCCAATCATGAAGACGTTCACAAAAACCAGTTTCATCCCGGCCACATCGTCCGCTACGTCGTATTCCGAGTGCATTTTCTCAGAAATTTCAGGCGTATCTTTCTTCTCCGCAGTCAGTTGCGTTTCCATAATGTCGTTGGTTAAAGTTTATTTTGCCGGTCTAAAAAACCATACCACAAACTGTTGTAAAGCGGATTGCCTAATCCGCACTGAAGAATCGTTGCAAATCAGATTCCCGAATGTGAATCTGATTTTTACGCCCCGCTCCGAATGCATCTCCAAGCGAACTGGTTGTCAGGACGGCAAAAAATTGAAACTGGGCATCGTTCCGCCGGGTTACGAAACTCTTGAACGTTGAGGATAAAGTAATTCGATTTTCAGCCCTCAATTTTCAATTTTCACGCTTCAATTCTCAACTTTCGTTTGTCTAATTTCCAAAAACCCGGCAACTTGTACCGCCAAACCCTAACCTCATGCTGCTTTTAGGAATCGACGTAGGTACTTCGTCCATCAAAGTGTCGGTTGTTGATGCTGACAGTCAACAGGTTGTCGCGTCGGCGCAGTATCCTGACGTGGAAAATCCCATTCAATCGCCCCAGGAAGGTTGGGCCGAACAGGAACCCGCCATGTGGTGGACCTGCGTGCAGAAGGCCATCAGCCGCGTAAACTCAACGAATACGTTTGACCCCACCGACATCGCTGCCATTGGCATCGGCTACCAGATGCACGGACTCGTTTTGGTGGACGAGGCCGGGAAAACCCTGCGGCCCTCCATCATTTGGTGCGACAGCCGGGCGGTCTCCAACGGGGATCGGCTTTTCCGACAAATTGGCGAAAAACGGGCACTGAGTTATTTGCTCAATTCGCCGGGCAATTTCACCGCCGCCAAGCTGGCCTGGGTCATGGAAAACGAGCCGGACGTGTACGCCAAAGCCCAGCATTTGATGCTCCCCGGCGACTACATTGCCCTGCGCCTGACGGGTGAGGCGACTACGTCCAACTCGGCCTTGTCGGAGGGCATCTTCTGGGATTTCAATAAAAATGAAGTCTCTGAAGATATCATCAATGCCCTCGGTTTCCGGCGGGAATTGATCCCCCCGATTCAGCCCGTTTTTGGCGAACACGGTCGGTTGCGTCTGGACGTCGCCACCGACCTGGGCCTGAAAGCGGGCATCCCCGTGACGTACAAAGCCGGTGATCAGCCTAACAATGCATTGAGTCTGAACGTATTGGAACCCGGCGAAGTCGCCGCCACGGCGGGCACCTCGGGGGTCATCTACGCCGTGACCGATCAGGTTGCCGCCGATCCGAAATCCCGGGTCAACACCTTTGCCCACGTCAATCACCGGCGCAACGAAGGCGAAAATCGCTTGGGCGTACTCCTCTGCATCAACGGAACGGGTAGCCTCAACCGCTGGATGCGCGATGAGTTTGGTGCCGGTTTAACTTACGCCGACATCAATGATCTGGCCAATCAGGCCCCGGTTGGCAGTGATGGGATTCGCGTGTTGCCCTTTGGTAACGGTGCCGAGCGTATTCTGGAAAACCGCACGCTGGGGGCCATGTTCAACGGGTTGAATTTTAATATCCACAACCGGGGCCACGTATTCCGGGCGGCCCAGGAGGGCATCGCCTTTTCACTCAAGTACGGCCTCGACATCATGGCGGCGACGGGTACGCAACCCGCCGTCATCCGGGCGGGAAAATCGAACCTGTTCCTGAGCGACCTGTTTACCCAAACCCTCGTCAATGCTTCCCAAACCACCGTCGAGTTGTTTGATACTGACGGGGCAAAGGGCGCGGCGCTCGGGGCGGGCATTGGTTTAGGCGTTTTTGCCGAACCCAAAGAAGCGTTTACGAAATTGAAGAAACTGGCGACCATCGAACCCGACACCTCGCAACGTGCTGTTTATCAGAACATCTACGAAAACTGGAAAGAACTCCTGACCAAAATGCTCACCGACAACTGAATCAGTTATTCAGTTATCAGTGACCAGTTATCAGTAACTAGTAACCAATGCTTAACTTGGCGGCCCAATTTGAACTGATAACTGATAACTGATAACTGATAACTGATAACTGATAACTGATAACTGATAACTGATAACTGATAACTGATAACTGATAACTGATAAC
>JAJAZB010000475.1 GCA_026785975.1 Cytophagaceae bacterium
ATGGAAAGTAAAGATACGAAAAAGCGGTTTGAGGCAGAGGCCCTGCCAGAAGATTCACTCCGGCGCAACAAACGCCTAAAACGCGTACCTTTAGGTCCTCAAGCCGTTTCTACCATGGTCAAGCACGTTTCAATTCAGAATTTCAAATCCATCAAAAACCTGGAGTTCGAGGCCCGGCGGGTGAATGTATTTATCGGAGAGCCGAATACGGGGAAGTCGAATATTTTGGAGGGGTTAAGTATTTTTGGACTTGATCATCGCCATTATAAAGGATATAAAGACTTTTTTAGATTCGCTAATCTAGTTAATTTGTTTTTTGAAAATAATCCTACTAAACCAGTCCTAATTAAAATAGATGAAACTGACGGTCAAATTCGTCAAGAATACGGTGGATATGCTATTGAAATAAGTGATTACTACACTCCGACTTTATTTCGCATTTTTTTGAAGGAGGAGGAAAGCGTACTATTTAGTGACACAAATTTTGCTACATATAATTTAAAATTTTATAGATTTAGAGTTCCTGAGAAATTCAGAACTCAATTTTCAGAGTACCTACTTCCACCATTTGGCGAAAACCTTCCCAATGTTCTGAATAGTAATGATAAATTAAGAGATATTTTAAGCGATTTTATAAAAACATTCAACTACGATTTGCTTGTGGAACCAGATACGAATTCAATTAGAATGGTACAAAGTATTAAAAAAGGAATAATACTTTCGTATCCATATCATTCACTTTCGGATACCTTACAGCGTATTATTTTCTATTTTTCTGCTATAGAAACCAACAAAGATTCTATTTTGCTCTTCGAAGAGCCTGAAGCTAACACCTTTCCGTACTATACCAAGCAACTCGCTGAACGCATTGCTGCTGATGAATCAAACCAATATTTCCTTGTTACCCATAATCCGTATTTTCTAAATTCTCTAGTTCAGCAAACCCGGATTGAAGATCTGAACGTATTCGTCACGTACATGGAAGATTACCAAACTAAAGTACGTGCGCTTTCTGAAGATGATTTTTCAAAAATACTTGACCTCGACAAAGAAGTGTTTTATAACCTTGACATTCTGGGGCAGAACGCATGAGATTGCTTTATCTGGAATGTTACCCCGACGAAAAACTGGTCACCGTATTGGGCAAAACTCGTAAACAGTTTGAGCATGCGGGCGACATTGGCGGCGTTTGTACCTTGCTTCGAAAGCATACTGGCAGACTCGGCTTGACAGATGAAGATCCCGGCAAGCCACATCCGACATATTTGAAAAACTTGACATTCGTATCGGAACATCACCGAATTAAAGTGCTAACGGATCCGCAACGAGATAATCTTGTTTTGGTGATTTGCCCCCGCCTGGAAGAATGGGTAGTTTGGATGGCGCAGCAAAACGACTTGGATCTGAAACGTGACTTCGGCATTCCAGCCCGCACGGGCCCTGAACTCCATTCGGTTATTAATCAGTATTTGCCAAAATTTGAAAAGAGTATTCAAAGGCTGTTGCAAATGCAAGCTCAGCCACTTCTTCATCTAAAAATGCTGCTTCAATCATGAAAAAGCTCCTCTTTGCTGTCCTCTTCTTTTCGGCAAGTTCCGTCCTTGCCCAATCCCCAGAACTCGGCCTACGCATCACGCGTCAGCTACCCGCCACGGCGGTCAAAAATCAGGGGAACACCGGCACCTGCTGGTGCTACTCAACGACGGCGATGGTGGAGTCGGAAGGATTGCGGCGCGGTTTGGGCGAGTTTGATTTGTCGGAAATGTACACTGTCCGGGCCATTTACCTGGAAAAAGCCCGGAATTACGTTCGGCGGCAGGGCAAGGCCAACTTCGACGAGGGCGGCCTGGGCCACGATATGCTCCACGCCATCCAGACCTACGGAGCCGTGCCCGAATCGGCGTATCCCGGCACCCGGCCCGGCGCGAAAGGGCACGATCACAGTCAATTGGTGAAGACGATGCGGGCTTATCTCGATGAAACACTCCGGCAACGACCCGTGCCGCAAAACTGGCAGGAAGGGTTCGTCAAGATTCTGGATGAAGCCCTCGGCGTACCACCGCAGTCGGTTGATTTTCAGGGTAAAACGTATTCACCCAAGCAATTTGCCACCGAGGTACTTCGCTTCAACGCCGACGAGTACGTGAGTCTGACGAGCTACACGCACCATCCATTTTACCAAACCTTCATCCTCGAAGTACCCGACAACTGGGCCAACGGGAGTTTTTATAACCTGCCGCTCAGCGAGTTGACGGAAGTGATGAATCAGACCCTGGAGAAAGGCTACACCGTCATGTGGGATGCCGACGTGAGTAATCCCGGCTTTAATCAGCGACGGGGCTACGGGTTGGAACCCGTCCAGAAAATTGATTTTACGAATCCCGATAGTCCTGAAAAATCGTTTGACCAAACCAGCCGTCAGCAACTTTTTGACGCGCAAATCACCACCGACGATCACCTGATGCAACTGACCGGTACGGCGATGAGTCCGGCGGGGAAGAAGTTTTACGTCGTTAAAAATTCCTGGGGCGAAACGGCGGGACCATTCAAGGGCTACATCTACGTGTCTGAACCCTACTTTGCCCTCAACACGGTGTCAATCGTCGTGCCCAAAGCGGCACTTTCCGAGGAGTTGAAACGCAAAATGTTCAGTGAAAAGTGAAAACAGGAGTGAAGAGTGAAAACAGGAGTGAAAAGTGAAGAGTGAAAAGTTTAGGAATGCGTACAGCCAACTTTTCACTTTTCACTCCTGTTTTCACTGAACCACGTTCGTTGGTTTTCCGGCCAAAAATGCTTTTAAATTTTCCGCCGCCCCATCCATCAGGCGACGGCGCGCCTCGACAGCGGCCCAGGCGTTGTGCGGGGTAATGACGCAGTTGGGCGCGGACAGCAACGGGTTGTCGGCTTTGGGCGGTTCCGCCGAAAGTACGTCGAGGGCGGCCCCGGCCAACTGACCGTTTTGCAACGCATTCGCCAACTCTTCTTCTACAATCAACGGCCCGCGCCCCGTGTTGATGAGGAGCGCCGTGGGTTTCATCAACGCCAACGTCCGGGCCTTGACCAGGCCCCGCGTTTCGGGGGTCAGCGGGCAGTGCAACGACAGAAAATCGCTTTCCCGAAATAGGGTTTCCAAGTCCACAAAATCGACGCCTGTTTCGGGTTCCGGGTGGCGGCGATGCGCCAGAATGTTCATGCCAAAGACCCGGCCAATGTCGGCCACGCTCCGGGCAATACCGCCGTAACCCACCAACCCGAGGGTTTTTCCGGCCAGTTCCGGAATCGGGCTGAGCGTGTAGCTGAAGTCCGGGCAGGCTACCCAACCGCCCGCCCGCACACTCTGGCTGTGTTCCTGCACCCGGTTGGTGAAATTAAGCAGCAACGCAAAAACGTGTTGCGCCACCGCCCGCGACCCGTAGTTGCGCACGTTGGTGACCACGATCCCGCGCTCGCGGGCCGCGTCCACCGCCACCATGTCGTAGCCCGTGGCCGTCACGCCGATGTACCGCAGGCGGGGCAATTGGGCCATCATGTCGGCGGTAATCGACGATTTATTCGTGATAATCACCTCCGCGTCGCGGCCAAGTTCTACGGTTTGGGCCGCGCTGATGCGGTCGTAGTTCGATACCTGGCCGAGGGCTTCAAAGGGTGCCCAGGTCAGGTCGCCGGGGTTGAGGGTGTACCCGTCGAGGATAAGAATATTCATGAAACAGGGTTGAAGTTTGTCGTTCCCGACCCGGTAAAGTTAAGAAGCGACCCCGTCAAATCGCTTTTTAGTTCTGTACTTCAAGCCGATACGTGTTGATTTGGAAGGGGGCAAAATTCACCCGCAGTTGCCCCTTCAGGGGCTGAAGCACCCGTTCGTCGGTTTCCAAATGCGTCGTTTGCCAGGCCCGACGGATGGGTACCGCCAGGTTCAGCAGAGGTGCCGCCCGTGTTTTTCAGATTCCAGAACCGCGCCACCAAGCCCTTCCCGATGCCGTCTTCGTTCGGTTTCAGGCTCCACAGCAGCACACTCGGATCGCTGGGCCTGAGCAGCGAATGCGTAATGGACGGATAAATTTCCCGCGACCCGCTCACCGCCCCGGTCACCAGCGGATTCTGGTGTTCGAGCGAAAACTTCATCGCCGCCACCGCGTCGAAGGCTGCGGTGTGGGTGGTCAGGGCGAACTGGTAGCGGAAGGCCGTGGCCCCGTTTTGGGCCACGATACCCAGTTTCGGGCCGTCCACCTGCCCGCCCGCCAGGGCGTTGAGTTGGGCCGAGCCTTCCCAGAGCGAATCGGGGGTACTCTGGCCAAGTTTGAAAAAACTGCAATCCTGATTAGAGAGCGTCACGCCGTAACCCGGCTCGCTCAAATCGGCGAAGTGGTTGAACGTCAGCCAGTCGTAGCGGGCGTTCTGGCTGGCGTAGTGGCCGCCCCGTGTCTCTTTTTTTGCTTTCAAAACGGCCCCCAACTCCTCGTGCTGCGTGGTGGGTTTGGTCAGGTTGAGCGAAAAAGCCCAGGTTTTTACGTCGGCAAAATTGGCTTGCAGGCTATCCTCGATGTCGATGCGGGGGCTATTTCGGAAGAGCGTCACCCGAACGGTGTGGGCGATGGGGTCGTTGGAAACCGCCTTGAGCGTGACCGACACCGGGCCTGAGTTTTCAACGAGTACGGGGCTACCCGAGTCCACGTTCACCGATCCCAGGTCGTTGAGCAGGCGTCCGTTCGTTGGTTGCACCAACTGCCGGTTCCCGGCCCGGCGGTCGTACAATTCGCTGATCACGCCCGACTTCCGTAGCCGAAGGCGGTAGTAATTATTCTGGATAAATTCGCCTTTCACCCGAGCCGCCACCGGTTGGCGGGCCGGATTACCGGACCGTTCGCGGCCCGACCGTTCGCGGCCCGACCGTTCGCGGCCCGACCGAATTTCGTAAACGGCGTAGCCCACCGAAGGCACGTTTTCGGCCCAAATCCGCAGAAACGGCTGACCACCTTTTTGAATCACCTGACTGGGTACTTCGGCATTCGTCCGCAGGTCGATGACTTTCACCGAACCTTTTCCTAAAAAAGCCACATCCGCCACGTCGCTGCGCGGCCAGTTCAGGGCGTTGAACACGTAAAAACGCGGCTGGCGGGTAGCCTTAATTTGCTGGCCCAACGCTGTGGCGGCCCGGCGTTGGAGCGTGTCGACGTAGCCACCGATTTGGTGGCCTAATTTCACTTGCCAATCGGCCCGCGCCTGCCGCGACACGGGGCCGTCGGCGGTCCAGTCGTGCTCCCAGTACAGGCCGTAGGCTTCCCAGGCCCGGTCGCGGGCGGTAGTCAGGTCGTTGGCGAAGGTGCTGTCTTTCAGGGAAACCAGGGAAGCAAGCGCCTCCGCCGACCGGAGTTTTTCGGTCGCCCGCCGCACCTGCGCGGTGGTTTCGTTCATCGAAACCGGGTACAAATCCCACTCATTGCCGTAGCTCACGGACTCAGTCGGTAGGCGGGGGTAGTTGCGCTCGACGTCTTTGAAAAAATCTTCTTCGTTGGAAACGCGCACCCGTCGGGCGGGCGTCGAATGGGTTTGCGCGGCGGTCACGAAGGCGGGCGAAACAAAGGTGCTGAGGTCGTCCCAGCCGTAACCAAAGGCGGCAGCGGCGTTGAAGGGGTAGGCCGAACGGGGCGAAACCGTGTCGCAAAGCGCGGTCAGGTCAGTGAGGGTTTTGGTCAGGTTGGCGGCCACGTCGGTGGGTTTGTGTTGTTGCCGGGTTTCGCTGTACCCGCCCAGCCCGGTGTTGTCGCCCGGCAGGTTGTACCATTTCATCGTCACGCCCCGCAAATCCGGCCCCATGTAGTGGTAGAGTTGGTGGCGGCGTTGGGCGAGGCGGGCATTGGGAATCTGACTGGCACACGCGCACACGCCTCGCCAACTGAATTTGGCTCCCGAACCCGCCCAGAGCGAACTCAGGCCGAGCGGCAGCGTCTGGTTTTCCATGCACACGGCCAGGCGGAAACGGAGGTTCCATTGGCGTTCGAGCTTCCCGGCGGAGTACATTCCGCGCAGCACGGCCTCGGTGGGCTGGCCCCCGTAGGTACTCACCAGCGTGGTGAGCGGACTGCTCAGGTGCCCCGAACGCAGGCGGTCGATAAGTCGTTGAAACTGCGCCGGACTACGGAATTGCCGGTAGCGGCTAATCCAGTAGCTGCCGTCGAGGTTGAAGCGGGCCTGAAAATCGTCGGGGTTGCTTTGCGTGGAATCAATCTGGTCGAGGTAGTAGTCGAGCATTTGCACGAAAGCCGTGTCGTACTGCGCCTCGTTGGCCGTCCACATATAATCGGTGTGGTCGTCGTTGGCCAGGTACAGGCGCTTGACCTGAGCCGACGCGGGCAACAGGCTCGTGAGCAGCAGGGCAATCAGGCAGGTCAGTTTTGTTGTTTTCATGAATCAAACCACTTCGGTTACTTTTCCTCCCACCAAAAACGTTTCCTGAATATTCAGCCTCTGAGCCAGGAAATAGGCCATAAAATTAAAGGGGACAATGTTGTGCAAAATGGAAAAATGCTCCGCCGCCTCGGGTTCTTCCACCGTCAGCACGGCTGCACCCGCCGCCGCGATGGTTTCTGACAATTTAGCGGTTCGTTCGTAGGATTTTCCTTTGGCCAAAATCTGAATGACGATGCTGTTTTTGGCGGTTTCTTTCGGGCCGTGGTCGTACTGCGCCATCGGCAAGCCGTGGAAATTGAGCTTGGTACTTTCGCTCAGAATCAAGGCCGCTTCGAGCGCCGTGGCGATGTTGGGGCCGCTGCCGGTGACGTAAATTCCGTGGATTTTTTTTTGCGTTAACAACTCAAAAACTTCGTCGGCCAGGGCCTGTCCTTTTTCCTCGAACTCCCTCATTTTCTTCGCCAGTAACGCCACCGCCGCTGTTGGGTCGAAGCCCAAGCCCCGGAACAATACGAGCAGGGTATTGACGTAGGTTTTGGACGATGAATTGTGTTCGTCTCCGGCCCAGAGTACTGCGGTTTCAATCGCATTTTCGGCGCGGCTCAACGCGTTTTCGGGGTAGTTGGAAATGGCGATGTAGCGGTCAAACAGTGCCCGGCACCACAGCACTTCACTGCTTTTTCCCGATTGCGAAAGCAGGACGGCTAGTGTTTTTTTTTGGTTGGGAGCCGGGTAATTGAAATACTCGGAGGCCATCTCCGGCTGAAGATCGACGCCCATGTATTTGAAGGCCAGCGGGGCAAAATACGACGAACCCATGCCCAGGTACGGTACGCCCAGCGGCAAGGCTACCATAGGCTGCGTGAGCAGGTAAGCGGCCTTTTCGGGGATTTCCAGGATTTCAGAAAGTGGAGTATTCATGCAGAAATGACACGTGGTTTTGGTTTTTCGTACGATAGCGCCAGGGCCGCCAGAATGGCGATGGCGATGCCAAGTACTTCAAGGAGCGCAATTTTTTCGGATAAAAAAAGAATGGCCAACACGATGGTGAAAACGGGTTGCAAGGCCCCGGCGATGGTCGTCACCTGCGAGGCTTTTCCTTCGGCTTTGTACGCCGCAAAACTACAGAGGACCCCCAATCCATTCAGGGTTCCGGCCAGCGAACCGAGCCAGAACGTGGTTTTGGAAAACGTAAAATCAACCTGTCCGAAAGCAACAAAACCAACCGAAAGCAGTACCGACGAAACGATAAACGCGGCGTAGGCCCACTCGGCGGAAATGTGATTGGTCGTGATTTTTTGCGTGGCACTGAAAATGCCCCAAAAAAACAAGGCCCCGAACGAATAAAGCAGCCAGGGGCTGAGGCCAATATTTCGCACAAATTCCGCCGGGTTTTCAAACAACAGCGACTGCCCCGACAGCATCGCCACCGCCGGAATGGCCAGCAAAATTCCGACGAAATTCAACCCGTTCAGCTTTTCCTTAAAAACCAGCAGCGCGAAAACAATCGTTACCAGTGGGTACAAATTGGTGACGGGAATAACGATGGCCGCTAAACCGCCCAGGGTGAAGGCTTTGAATACGGAAATGTTCCCAATCACCGCGAATACGCCCGCTAAAATTCCCCAGAGAATCCCTGCTCGGTTCGGCGTTTGGTTCCTGATTTTTCCAAGGATAAACGGCAGTGTTACCAGCATACCAACCGTAAATAAAACGTGGTTGGTGTAGGGGTTTACGGCCTCGGAAATGAATTTTGCCACCACGCCCCAAACGCCCCAGAACAAGGCGGCGGCAATTGAGAAGTAAATCCAGGATTTGGTTTTCATCGAATTAGTGAAGTGGTAGTGGTAGCAGCAATTCCCACTTTGACTTTTAGTTACATTTTATCTTAAAATAATAGTACACAAAGATGGTCTATAAGTGTCTAATTCTAAGTTTTGTTTTGAAAAACCTCAGTTATATGCAACATATAGGGAGCCTAATTTTCCATAG
>JAJAZB010000476.1 GCA_026785975.1 Cytophagaceae bacterium
CTATTTGATAGTCAGCCTTTTTTAGTGCAAAGTTGTGGTCACGTAGGGATTCGAACCCCAAACCTCCTGATCCGTAGTCAGGTGCTCTATCCAATTGAGCTACGCAACCAAATTAACTTTATCCAAATTCAACCCCAAACCTCCTGATCCGTAGTCAGGTGCGCTATCCAAGAGAATCGTCGCACCGTTGAGCTACGTAACCATTCCATAGTGGCCATTCCTTGATTGGGAGTGCAAAAGTAGTAGCTTAAAGGCATTGTGTAAAGGTTTCGCCGGAAAATATTTGGTTAGTGCCCTTCAAACTTCGCGGTGCGTTTTTGCAAAAAGGCCAGAATGCCCTCGCCAGCATCGCGCGTCAGCGCGGCTTTATCCTGATAATCAGCTTCGAGGTTGAGTTGATCTTCCAACGTGCCGTTGGCCGATTGATTGAAGAGGTGCTTAATGTACCCGATAGCCGCCGTTGGGGCCTGGGCGTACTGAATGGCCACTTCGTCGACGACGGCATCGAGTTGGTCAGCCGGTACCACCCGGTTGACCAACCCGAGGTTCAGGGCTTCCTGGGCGGGTACCATCCGGCCCGTGCTGGCCAGGTCAAAGGCCCGCGCCGCGCCCACCAGCCGGGGCAAAAAGAACGTAGAACCCGCATCGGGCACGAGGCCGATGTTGATGAAAATTTGGGATAACGTGGCCGTATCTGCCGCAATACGTACGTCGCAGGCCAGCGCGAGCGAGCAGCCGGCTCCCGCCGCGATCCCGTTGAGCCGGGCAATGACCGGCTTAGGCAGATTCCGAATGGCCAGGATCATGGGGTTGTAGTTTTCGCGTAGGCTCTGGCCCAAACTACTGGCCCCACTGAGGCCCTCTTTGAGGTCGGCACCAGAACAAAACGCCTTTTCGCCAGCGCCCGTCAACACCACCACCCGAACGGCATCGTCGGCCCCGGCAGTTTGTATGGCCTCGGTAATTTCGCCAATCAGTTCCCGGTTCAGGGCGTTGTACACCTGCGGACGGTTGAGGGTAATGCGGCAAATACCATCGGTGACTTCGTAGAGGAGCATAATTGAATTAGGAATTAAAGACGCTTTAACCGGGCATTTAAAAAGTTTTGCCAAAACAATGTGATAAAATTTTATTAAAATACTGACTTTCAATTACTTGCGAATTTTTAAAATTTAAAATACGTTTGGATTTATACTGAAATTTTCCCAATTCCTAATTCAACCGTACAGCCTCCCCAGGCCGATCACTGCCGTTAGGCTCACGATGATGCCCAACAGCAAGCCGCCACCCATTTGTTCGGGCGTGTGGGCGTTGAGATGCAGCCGCGCACTCAGCACCAGGCCAGTCAGAACGATGGTGCCAAGCAGCGGCCAGAACAGGCCCGTTTCACCAAACCGCAAAAGCAGGCCCGTCAACGCGCCGAGTACGCCGCCAATGCCGACGGCGTGCGCCGAGATTTTCCAGAAAATAGTGATTGCCGCGACCAGAGCGACCGAAAAGGCAACACTGCCCAGCAGCAGGGCGACTTCGGGAAGTTGGGGGAGCCGGTACACGAAAAAGAAAGTCAGCGAGGAATAAATACCCGCCGTGACGAGGTAGGGTAGGTTCCGGTCGCGGCGCGTTTCCAGAGTCAGACTCTGAACGAAGCCCAGCCGATGGAGCCAGTAAATAACCAACACCGGCACCAGAAACGTGTACAGAAAAAGCAGCCACAATAACCCGGCCACAATGGTGATGCGGATTGGTCCGACATCGACACTGGCGCTTTCGTTGAAGTAGGAAAGGTTGCGAATCACCGAGGGTGCCTGGTAAAAAACCGTCGCGAACAGCAATGTGGGCATCAGCAGTGGGTGCAACACGACGGAAAGAACTCGGGCGAGGGGCGTGGTCAAGGGTACGGTTTATCGATTTCAGTTTTCAGTTTGTGCAGGACTGGAAACTGCTCAGTGTCGGCGAATAGCCAAAATTACAGATCGAAACGTCGTTCTGCAATTCAACTGAAAACCTAAACCTGAAAAACCTTCCGTTAAAGCTGTTTGCGTAGCCGCGCCACCGGAATATTGAGTTGCTCGCGGTACTTGGCCACGGTGCGCCGGGCGATGTTGTACCCGCGTTCGTTCAGAATTTTTTCGAGTTTATCGTCCGAAAGCGGTGATTTTTTTGATTCACAGCCGATGAGTTCTTTTAGAATACTCTTCACCTCACGGCTGCTCACGTCCTCGCCCGAATCGGTGGCGATGCCTTCCGAGAAGAAATATTTCAGCGGGTAAAGGCCAAACTCAGTTTGTACCGCTTTGGAATTGGCCACCCGGCTCACGGTTGAAATATCCATCGCAATGATTATCGCGATATCCTTCAAAATCATGGGTTTAAGCTTATTTTCATCCCCCGCCAGAAAAAAATCGTACTGGAATTTTACGATCGCATTCATGGTGCGCATGAGTGTATTCTGGCGTTGTTTGATAGCATCGATAAACCACTTGGCGGCGTCGAGTTTCTGCTTCACAAAACTGACCGTCTCGCGGATGTTGCGGTTGTTTTTGTCGCTTTTATCGTAGGTGTCAAGCATTTCGGCAAAACTCCGGCTAATGCGCAGCTCCGGGGCATTGCGGGAGTTGAGCGTTAGTTCAAATTTGCCGTGATTGTTGGTCAGCAAAAAATCGGGTAGCAGGTACTGCACCAGCGTATCATTCTCGCTGCCGCCCGGCTTGGGGTTGAGGCGGGTAATGATTTTGACGCCGCACCGGAGTTGCTCGCCGTCGAGGCTCAGTTTGCGCTGAATTTTGTCGTAATGCTTTTTTGAGAATTCTTCGAAGTAGTCGTCAACGATGCGGATGGCGTTTTGCACGTGGAAATTCTGGGGGTCTTTACGGTCGAGTTGCAGGAGCAGACATTCCCGGAGGTTGCGGGCACCAATGCCGGGCGGATCGAAGGTCTGGATTTTCTTCAAAACGCACTCCAGTTCCTCCACACTCGTATAAATGCCCAGGGTGAAAACCAAATCGTTGGCAATCGCCTGGAGCGGACGGCGCAGGTAGCCATCGCTTTCGATGCTGCCAATGAGCTGGCGGCCCATCAATTCGTGGCGGTCGTCGAGGCGCAGGTAGCCTAATTGCGCCATCAGCAAATCCGTCAGGCTTGTGACGTGCGCAACGGGGATATCGCGGTCCTCTTCGCTGTTGTGGCCGTCGCCCTGCATTTTGTACCCCGCAATCTCGTCGTGCAGGTAGCTTTCAATGTCCAGCGAACGGTCGTCCTGGTAATCGTCGTAGTCCTCGTCGTCGTCGTCAAATTCCTCTTTTTCAGTGCTGCTCTGGAGTTCGTCCATGCCTTCTTCCAGTGCCGGATTTATCTCCAATTCCTCTTCAATGCGGGTGCTGAGTTCGAGGGTGGGAATTTGCAGAAGTTTAATAAACTGAATTTGTTGGGGCGATAGTCGTTGTTGAAGAGCCTGGTTCAGGGAGAGCTTCTGCATGGGTCGAGCGGTTTGGTAGAGGGATTGCGGTCAGTGGCAACGATTAGCGGTTCGGTCAACGTCTGATGGTCTACTCTCCAACCATTATGCCGAAAATTCATTCGGTTTCCGAAAATGTAGAAAAAAAATTGTAAAGCAGTCGACAATTTTTTAAGGTTATTTGTCAAAATACTGATAATCAACTAAATATAGTTTTAGAGAAGGTAGAAATTTTTCAAAAAACTTTGATTACCCCTGAAATAAAACGAGCCGCCGGGACGAGCGCTCCGGATGGACACGTGCGGTTTTTTTATTGCGCATTAAGCAATCCGCCTTACGTTTGCGGCTTCATCGCGTTGATTACTCCTGATTATGACTTACTTCCAACTCAACCGCCTCCTCACTACGCCCGACCTCGTCGGCCAAACCGTTACAGCCAAAGGCTGGGTGCGCACCAAGCGTGAAAGCAAAAACGTCACGTTTATCGCCCTCAACGACGGCTCGACCATCAACAACCTCCAGGCCGTGGCCGAGGCGGGAATTCTGGACGAAGAAATCCTGAGAAAAATATCTACGGGCGCTTGTCTGGCCGTAACGGGTACGCTCGTGGCCTCGCAGGGCAGCGGACAGGCGGTGGAGTTGAAAGTAGAACGGGTAGAGATATACGGCCCCGCCGACCCCGACCAGTACCCCCTCCAGCCCAAGCGCCACTCGCTCGAATTTTTGCGCGAAATCGCCCACCTGCGGCCCCGCACCAACACCTTCGGGGCAGTGCTGCGCATCCGGCACGCGCTGTCGTTTGCGATCCATAAGTACTTCAACGATACCGGTTTTTTCTACCTCCACACGCCCATCATCACGGGTTCGGATGCCGAGGGCGCGGGCGAAATGTTTCGCGTCACCACGCTCGACCCCCTGAAGCCGCCGCGCAACGACGACGGTAGCGTGAACTACAAAGAGGATTTTTTCGGAAAAGAAACCAACCTGACCGTCTCCGGGCAACTCGAAGGCGAGTTGGGCGCCCTGGCACTGGGCAAGGTCTACACGTTCGGGCCGACCTTCCGCGCCGAAAACTCCAACACCACCCGCCACCTGGCGGAGTTCTGGATGGTGGAACCGGAAATGGCGTTTTACGAACTGGAAGACAATATGAACCTGGCCGAGGATTTCCTGAAATACCTCGTGCGCTACGTGCTGGAGCACTGCCCGGACGATTTGAAATTCCTGGAAACCCGCCTCATCGACGAAGAAAAACTCAAACCCCAGACGGAACGCAGCCCGATGCCGCTGCTCGAAAAACTACGCTTCGTCCTCGACAACGACTTTCAGCGCCTAACCTACACCGAGGCTATTGATATTCTGGTGCAATCGAAGCCGCACAAGGAAAAGAAATTTGGGTATCCCGTAGCCTGGGGCGTGGATTTGCAGAGCGAACACGAGCGGTATTTGGTGGAAAAACACTTCAAAAAACCCGTCATTCTGACCAACTATCCGAAAGAAATCAAGGCGTTTTACATGAAACAGGACGCCGACAATCGCACCGTCCGGGCGATGGACGTACTCTTTCCCGGCATCGGCGAAATCATCGGCGGTAGCCAGCGCGAGGACGATTACGAAAAATTAAAACAACGGGTGGCCGAAGTCGGAATCGCCGAAGAAAGCATTTGGTGGTACCTGGAAACCCGCAAATTCGGCTCGGCACCCCACGCAGGCTTCGGGTTAGGACTCGAACGCATGGCGATGTTTGTGACGGGGATGGGCAACATTCGCGATGTGATTCCCTTCCCGCGTTTCCCCAAATCGGCGGAGTTTTAAGTCTGATTTTGTCTGAACCGCGCGACGATCGCCATGATTTACAGAATTTAAAGAGTTTCAGGACTGTTGATGCCTGATTTTGAATTCTGAATTTTATATCCTTAAAATCCGTAAATCCGACGAATCATGGCGACCGTCGCGCGGTTCAGACAAAGAACCTGTTTAGGGTTTGAGTTTTTAAGATGTAGGGGTACTTCTAACCTTTTTTATCAACTTTTTTGTCATCCCGACGCAGGAGGGACCTTGCAGGGTGGCGAAATACAAGGTCCCTCCCGCGTCGGGATGACAAAAAAGTTGATTTCCCGAAATCCTAAACAGGTTCAAATTCAGATTATCTTTGAAAAAACGTTTTCCGAATGAATGCCGAACTGCAAGCCTTAAAAAAGTCGCCCCGGTTGCCGGAGTACGTCGAGAATCTGAAGGCTTTTCTCAACGCTGAGCGCCAACGACGACAGCAATTTTACGAGCAGATTTCGGAAAACGACAAGGCTGAATTTATCAGTGGGGAAGCGGTTTTTCATTCGCCCGTGAAAAAAAAGCATTTAGATGCGTCCGAAATGTTATCGACCCTACTGAGCGTACATTGTAAGGTCGGCCGGCTCGGCGTGGTGTTTGTTGAAAAAATGATGATCGAATTGACCCGCAACAGCTACGAGCCAGACATTTGTTTTTTCGAGCGAAAGCGAGCGGCTAAATTCGAGGCCGACCAGATGCTTTTTCCGGCCCCTGATTTCGTCGTTGAAATCGTTTCGAAAAGCACCGAGAAGACGGATCGGGGCATCAAGTTTGACGACTACGCGGCGCACGGGATCAAAGAATACTGGATCGTTGATCCGACTCACCAGACGGTCGAGCAGTACTGGCTGGCCGGGCGGCATTATGGCCTCAATTTTAAGGGAAAAGACGCCGACGTAGAAAGCAAAGTCGTCAAGGGGTTTCGCATTCCAGTGCGGGCCATTTTTGACGAAAAATAAACCTGGAAACCTTGCAGCGCGTTTTGGTAAATTTGCCGAAGTGACCGCCCGGTAGGGTTAATAAGTTTAGGACTTTCGCTGCACGAGTAAAGTGCTGATAATGAACAGAATATCCGTTCACACGGGTGTAACCCTGATAACTTATCAACTAGTAACCCAATAACTCCAATTCCATTTTGTTCCCCGCGCTCCTCATTTGCCTCGCCCTTGCCGTCGGAAGCGTCGTGGTGGGGGTGTACGCCGAACGCAAAGTGTCGGCCTTCATCCAGGACCGCCTCGGGCCGATGGAAGTAGGGCCGTACGGATCGCTGCAACTTATCGCCGATTTGCTCAAACTCCTGCAAAAAGAAGACATCGTGCCCAAGCTGGCCGACCGGCGGCTGTTTTTGGCGGCACCCCTGCTGATTTTTACGGCCATTTTTGCGGGGTATTCTGTATTGCCGCTCTCGCCCGATTGGCAGGGCAGCGGCGCGTCAGAGGGCGTATATTTTTTGCTGGCGATCGTTTCGTTCGATATTCTGGGGCTACTCATGGCGGGTTGGGCATCCAACAACAAGTATTCGTTGATCGGCGCGATGCGGGCGGTGGCGCAAATTATCAGTTACGAAATCCCGCTGGGGCTGTCGGTGCTGTGCGTAGTGATGCTGTCGCAGAGCCTCAACTTGCAGGAAATCAGCTATCAGCAGGGCATTCACGCGGCTGAACTGAATTACCTGTTTGGTCTGAAAGGGCTGGGCATCGACGTATCGGAAGTCGGGGGATTCCTAACCTGGAACCTCGTCAGGATGCCGTTGTTTTTCATCGCCTTCCTGATTTTTTTCATCACTTCGCTGGCCGAATGCAACCGCGCGCCCTTCGATATGTCGGAAGCCGAAAGCGAACTCGTGGGCGGGTTTCACACCGAGTATTCGGGCTACCGTTGGGCCTTGCTTTTCCTGAGTGAATACGCGATGATGTTACTGGTGAGCATCCTGGGCGCGGTGTTGTTTCTGGGCAGTTGGAACACGCCGCTGCCCAACCTCGGCCCCCTGCGCCTCGCCGACTGGACGAGCGGGCAACCGGGTACGTTTTACGGCAACCTGACGGGCATCTTCTGGATTTTGCTTAAAGCCGCCGCCCTCATTTTCGTGCAAATGTGGGTACGCTGGACCTACCCCCGCCTCCGCGTGGATCAACTCATGCACCTCTGCTGGAAAGTACTCACGCCCGCCGCCCTGATTCTGGTGCTGCTGACGGGCGTCTGGCGGCTTCTGATGGTTTAGCGCGACAACGGACATCGGCTACAAAAACTTTCTTTTGTAGCAATGTAACTTGAACCGTTTCAATTTGTACCTTAATGGTGAACTCACCGGAATCGTATGAAAACCGCCGCCTCTTTCCTGGTCTGCTCCGGTTTCTTCTGGCTCCTGGCCTGCCAACCCGACATTCCAACTCCACCAGTCCCCGTTGTAAATGTCGACTCGCTGGTCTGCGACCAGACCTGGCGGCAATTTCACTTGGCCAAAGACAGCGTTTTGATCCTGCGCTACAATCAGGAAACAGCAATAATTGTTAAAAGCGATACCTTAAAATTGAAGATTATAGCCATTCAAGACCAATGTTCAGCGGAAAGCGCAAAATTGACGTATGGATGCAGAGCAACCGTTGGCCTATCTCTTCAACTAAATAGCAAATGTTCCTACACCACCGTTTATCCTCTTTTTGTACAAAGATACGGTACGGGAGACGGCCCAAACGATATAAAAATTACCGAAGCATCTTGCAATACGAACTCGAGTATATATATTGAAAACGGCCCAGCAAGTGGGGCGCTCGTATACTACAATCAGCTGTTTCATTTCAGGCGCTTATATCCTTTCGCAAAAACAGACTCAGAGTTGCAATCTTTCTCAAGAAACAAAGATATTTACACGATCGTATTTTACTTAAAAGTCAGATGTTTTTAACCAACAAACCTTATGAAATTTTTACTGATTAACTTCTTTGTTTTCATTGGCATTGAATCTTACTGCCAAGAAAACACTAATTTTTGTTCTACTCCCAATTCAAAGGTAAAATCTTTTCCAAAAACAGAACAAGATTTTCAAACATCTGAACTCAATCCCTGTCCATTGACAACGTATCAAGTTAGGGTGTTTTTTCATTTTGTGAGAGGAACCAGCAATCCAGGGTACAACGCAAGCCACATTCCTGCTATCTTAGGCAATTTAAACTCGGCGTATAGTCAATTTGGAATTACTTTCATTAGTGCAGGCGATAGAGAATGGACTGAAGAGATATTTGGTAGTCCTTCGGCAGACATTTCTGCTTTTGGAGGAATATTCACTTATTCAGGCTCAGATCCGCGCTCAAATGCAATAAATTTATACATCCTGCCAGCTAACAGTCCAGTGCAGGGAGGGAAAGCTAATAACATTCCCTCAAATGCTTTATTTGTTGCAGGGACTCGGACGGTTCGATTTAATTGCATTGACACATATTACCCCGTGCCACTTACTCGTGTTATTGCACATGAAGTCGGGCATTGTTTAGGCCTTAATCATACCTACGACGAGGTCACGGGTGATGGAGATGGACTTTCTGATACCTCGCTGGATAAATCTACCTCTGAAAGTTGTATTACTCCAGCACCGGATTGCGTATTTGTTGGGAAACAGTCAGGGGATTGTAATACATGCCCAAACCCAACTAATCCTACTTCAATAATAAAAAATGTAATGGCTGGCAATCTCCCAGACTGCATGAGTGAATTTTCTCCTATGCAGTTAGCCATTATGCGGCAAAACCTGGCTGGTCAACTCAATTATGTGGTTCAAAGTACTTCCGTTGTGCCTTCTGAACCAAATTTGCAGAATATGACGTATGGTACCCAGGGTGGCGGCACGAACAATATCGTTTACACCGTCAACCTGGTTAATGCCAACACGTGGTACATGATTAAAACTAATCTGAACGGTAGCGATTTAGTTAGTCCAGTATCGTGGAATCATCCCGGCGGAATTAACGCTTTTGCTGGAGGATCCAATAACGTAGAATAGTACATCAATCTGAATTCCGGTCAATCCGTCACTATCAATGTTGCGGCTACTAATTTATGCGGCACTTCCACTCGCAACCCCACGTTTACTACCTCCTCTGGGTACCAGATCTATTCCAATCCCGCCAAAGACCGGCTAACAGTCGAATTCGACCAGGTAGATTATTTGGAAGCATTGCCTGACAAACTGGAGTTAGTCCGTGAGGAGACGATGGAAGTCGTCCGGTCGGTTAAAATACAGGATGAATTTGACAGAAAATCGCTTAAAGACACCAAGAAGGTAGAGTTCAACATTACCGATTTGCCGCGTGGCATTTATTACCTGCGAGTGATGAATTCACAGTTAGAAAAGGAGAAGCAAGTGGAAATGACTCGTCTTTTGTTTGAGTAAATGAAATTGCAACTGTTTTAAATTGACTCTCGATATGCTGCGATTCAAGGACGTACACAAAATCAATAAGTGAATGAGCGAATGAATGAATAGTTTTATGCGTCAGCCTATTCTTTCATTCGCTCATTCACTCATTGATTACCCCACCCGCCACTCCTTTTTCATATCCCGGCTCAACCGGCTATTCGCTTCTTTGTCCCCTTTGAAACGTTCTTTTCCCGGGTCCCAGCGCAACGGGCGTTTGAGTTCGTAGGCGATGTTGCCCAGGGTGCAAACCGAAGCCGTGCGGTGACCAATCTCGACGTCGCAAATCGGGGGCTTGCGGCTGCGGATGGCATTGAGGAAGTCCAGGTAGTGGTTTTCGCTGAAATACACCCGCTTGTCGTTGCCGCCGATGGCCTTGCTCGCCAGGGGTTCGGGCGTGGTGGTGAGTTTGCCCCGTTCTACTTTTACTTCGCCTTTGGTGCCAATAAAATGGCAAAACTGACTCCCCGCGACGGGTTCGTGAATCATCACCACGCCGTTGGCGTATTTGTACTGCAAACCCTTCCCGCTGCCATCCGTTGGCGGGGTGATTTCGACCGGGCCGCTGGCGTCCATGTCCAATCCCCACTGGGCGATGTCGAACATATGCGCGCCCCAGTCGGTCATGCCGCCGCCGCCAAAGTCTTTGTAATCCCGCCATTTCCCCCAAAATTTCGCGTCCGTAGCTGGATTCAAGACCGAATTGTAGGGTCGTTCGGTCGGATTTGGCCCGAGCCAGAAGGCCCAATCGAGGCCCGGCGGGAGGGTTTCGGCGGGCAGGTCAAAATCTTTGGGCGGTCCGCCGACGTTGACTTTCACGGTTTTGATGTCGCCGATGTACCCGTTACGCACCAGTTCAACGGCCTGCCGGAATTCCTTCCAGGACCGTTGCATACTGCCCGTTTGAAACACCCGTTGATATTTACGGGTCGCATCGACCATCGCCCGGCCTTCGGCAATGGTGAGCGAGAGCGGCTTTTCGCAGTAAATATCCTTCCCGGCTTCGGCGGCGCGCACGGCAATGGGCGCGTGCCAGTGGTCGGGCGTGGCGATGACCACCGCGTCGATGTCTTTCCGGGCCAGCAGTTGCCGGAAATCGGGGATAGCTTCGCAGCTTTTGTAGGTTGCCTGGTCGGCTTTTTTGGCGTAAAACGCGTTCGCGTTTTCAATAAACTTCGTCATTTTGGGCGCGTCCACGTCGCAGGCAGCGACCAACTGCATTTGGTCGGTACTCAGAAACTGCCGCTGGAGGCCGCCAACTTGTTTGCCCAAGCCAATAAAGCCCATTGTAATCCGGTCGCTCGGGGCCAGGAATCCCCGGCCCAGTACGTGCCGGGGTACGATAAAAAAAGACGACGCGAGGGCGGTTTGCTTCAGGAAAGAGCGTCGGGTCAGTGCGTTTTCAGGAGTTTTCATCAAGGTTTAGATTCAGGAATTTACGGTCGAACTGGCCTGCGTCGGAGTCAAAGTTCGAAGAAACACTACCCAAATTACGCAGGCGGGTCTAAAACTACGAATTTGTTTTCAACGAAAAACAAAGACGAATCGCGGCCATAAAAATCGAGTAGTTTCGTTTAGAAAAGGATAACCAAATTTTAGAAGCTGTTTGGGTTAAATTTTGGACTACAAAAGGTGCTTTTTCACTGGAATGGCTCGTGAGAAATCCTCATTTAGCGCTGCTAAACTCCGGTTTTTCACGAGCCATTCCAGTGAAAAAACCCTCATTTTCGTACCCAAAATTTAACTCAAACAGCTTCTTAATCAAAAACCCATGAAAATCACCCTTCAGTCGGCGGCCGCCGTGCTGCTGCTGGGCCTGATGACGGCCTGTCAAACCCAGAACGACACCGTTCCCGCCCAGGAAACAACCCCCGTTACTTCGTCAACCTACGCGGAGCGCCCCGAAAGTGCCAGTCCGCCGGGTACCCTGACCAATGCGCGCGAAGCCGCCGCCACCTTCAGTGCGCTGGAGGAAGACGTGTTGCGGTACGTCAATCAGGCCCGCTCGGCGCCCTGCCAGTGCGGCACACAAACGTACCCCGCCGCTCCCGCGCTGCAACTCAACACGCTGCTCAATACGGCTTCGCAGAAACACGCCACCGACATGGCCACCTACAACTACTTCAGCCACACGGGCCGGGATGGGTCGCTGCCCTGGGATCGCATGAGGCGGGAAGGGTACATCTGGCGTCGGGCGGCCGAAAATATCGCCGCCGGTTACACCACCGCCCGCGCCGTGGTCGATGGCTGGCTGAAATCGCCGGGACACTGCGCCAACATCATGAATGCCAATCTGAAAGACCTCGGCGTGGGGTACGCCTACACCAGCACCAGCCGGTACCGGTACTACTGGGTCAATGACTTCGGAACGCGGTAGTAAAGGTTTCATTTTTTGCATCCTTGGATTCCGTTTGAGGAAAAAGCAGGTAGGAATAATTGAGTTTGCGAGAACCCCTAAATCCCTTAAAAGAGACTTTTAGCAACAAAGAAAAGTCCCCTTTAGGGGATTTAGGGGTCTAACGCGCTGAGTACCTGTTTTTCAATCCCAACCCTTGATTTGCATTGATTATAGTTTTAAATAATGACTAAATCAAAACAATTGATTTTTCTTATACACGCTCAACGTTTACTTTCGTGCCGTTTACTTCCCACCTTTTATTTCCTCTGCATCTCATGGAGCACAAAAAACTCACCACGGCCTCGGGCAAGCCCTACGCCGAAAACGAAAATACCCAGAGCGTTGGTCCGCGCGGGCCGCTGTTGTTGCAGGATTTTATTCTGCACGAAAAAATGGCCCACTTCAACCGGGAGCGCATTCCGGAGCGCGTGGTACACGCCAAAGGCTCGGGGGCTTACGGGACGTTTACCGTCACCAACGACATCACACAGTACACGAAGGCAAAAGTGTTCGGCGAAGTGGGCCACCAAACCCGGATGTTTGCCCGCTTTAGCACGGTAGGTGGCGAAAAAGGCTCCGCCGATACCGAGCGCGACCCGCGCGGTTTTGCCCTGAAATTCTACACCGAAGACGGCAACTGGGACTTGGTGGGCAACAACACGCCCGTTTTTTTTGTGAAAGACCCCAAAAAATTCGGCGACTTCATCCACACCCAGAAGCGCGATCCGCACACCAACATGAAATCGCCGACGATGATGTGGGATTTCTGGTCGCTCAACCCTGAAAGCCTGCACCAGGTTCTGATTTTGATGTCGGACCGGGGAACGCCGTACAGCTACCGGCACATGCACGGCTTTGGCTCGCACACGTTTTCGTTTATCAATGCCGACAACGAGCGGTTCTGGGTCAAATTCCACTTCGTCTGCGAGCAGGGGATTCGCAACTACCTCAACGACGAAGCCGTTGAAATGAAAGGCAAAGACCCCGACCACGCCCAGCGCGACCTGGTGGCCGCGATTGACAAAGGCGACTTCCCGCGTTGGACACTCAAGGTGCAGGTGATGCCCGAGGCCGAGGCCAAAACGTACCGCTGGAATCCCTTCGACCTGACTAAAGTGTGGCCCCACGCCGACTACCCGCTCATCGAAGTGGGGACGATGGAACTCAACGAAAACCCCGACAATTACTTTGCGCACGTGGAGCAGGCGGCTTTTGCCCCCGCCCACGTCATCGACGGCATTGGCTACTCGCCCGACAAAATGTTGCAGGGTCGCTTGCTGTCGTACCCCGACGCGCACCGCTACCGGTTGGGGGCCAACTACGAGCAGATTCCGGTAAACCGCTGTCCCTTCGCCGTTACTAATTACCAGCGCGACGGACGGATGCGGATTGACGGAAACGGCGGCCCGAACCCCAATTATTTCCCCAATAGTTTCGATACCGTTGTTGTTGACCAAAGCTACAAAGAACCTTCGCAGAGCCTGGATTACGCCCTGGCCGACTGGTTTGATCGCAACGCGGAAGGCGAAAACGACCACTACACCCAACCCGGCAATCTGTACCGGTTGATGAGTGCCGAAGCCAGGCGCAACACGGTGAGCAACATCGTGGGAGCCATGAGTGGCATCGACGGACCGAAAAAAGACGAAATCGTGAATCGGCAGCTTTGCCACTGGTTCCGGGCCGACATCGGCCTGGGCATGGCCATTGCCAGAGGCCTGGGCGTCGATGCCGAAACGGTCATGCCAACCGAACACGCGCACGCGTAAAAAAAAGACCTAATCCCCAAAAGAAGCCCGCGCGGCGTCCGCCCCAACCCCCGAAGGGGGCTTCTTTTTTTGTAGATTTGGCCAAACAAACTCCGTAAACCTGTCCATTGATGAAAACACGCCCTCTACCGCTGCTCACTTTACTTTTCACTTTTCACTTTTCACTTTTCACTGAAACTAAACCGGTTTTTGCCCAGAAAAGCAGTAAAAATCCGGCGGCTGAAGGCTTTAATCTGGCCGGGTCGGATGCGCGGGCCGTTGAGATTGCCGATGAGGTGATGAAAACCCTCGGTGGCCGCAAAGCCTGGGATAAGACCAAGATCATCCAGTGGAATTTTTTCGGCAATCGGAAACTGACCTGGAACAAGTGGACGGGCGACGTGCGCGTCGAGGGCTTGAAAGATGGCTCGGTGGCGTTGGTGAACATCAACACGGGCAAAGGGCGGTACTTCAAAAACGGCACTGAGTACACCCAGCCCGACTCGCTGGCCAAGTACCTGCCCCGCGCCAAAAGCGCTTGGATCAACGACAGTTACTGGCTGATAATGCCCTACAAATTAAAAGACTCGGGCGTGACACTGAAGTACCTGGGCGAAGAAAATACCGAAACCGGGCAGCCCGCCGACATACTCCAGATGACGTTTGAGAACGTGGGTGATACGCCCCAGAACAAGTACAAAGTATGGGTGGACAAGCAAACCCGTCTGGTTAGTCAGTGGGCGCATTACCGGAAGGCCGACGACGCAAAACCCATCTTTACAATGCCCTTGAAAGCCTACGAACGCCACGGTGACATTCTCCTCTCCGGCGAACGGGGTCCGCGTAAACTGACCGAAATTAAGGTGTTTGACAAATTGCCGGATGCGGTTTTTACGGCGTTGTGAGGGTTTGATTTTCACCAGTTTTCAACTTTGAAAACTCGGTTTGGAAACTTCAGAGGAACATTTTTCTCTCTTTCAGGTTTTTGCTTTGTAGCTCCGTAGCGTAGGTTTAGACCGCAGACGCGCAGACCGCAGCAGACGCGCAGTCCCTGCGCTACGGAGCTACAAAGCAAAAAAACCGCCGCCATTAGCGACCATGAATCAAACTGTGACTGAATCAAGCATTCGGCGTACGCAACAAAGCCGGGTACCGTCCGATACCCGATCATTGAAAACGGGAGTACTCCTCGTCAACCTCGGTACCCCCGATAGCCCCGCCGTGCCCGATGTGCATAAATACCTGCGCGAGTTTTTGATGGATGGGCGGGTACTCGATATTCCATTTCTGGGGCGCTGGGCACTGGTTAATCTAATCATTGCGCCGTTCCGGGCACCTAAATCGGCCAAAATTTACCGGCAGTTGTGGGAAGAAGAAGGCTCGCCGCTCAAGTTTTACGGCCACCGCGTCGAGAAACTGTTGCAGGCGAAATTAGGTAACGAGTATGTCGTCAAGCTGGCGATGCGCTACCAAAGTCCCAGCATCAAGGCTGGATTGGACACGATGCGGCAGGCGGGTTTACAGCGGATTGTTGTTATCCCGGCCTTCCCGCAGTACGCCTCGGCCTCCACGGGTTCGGTGTACGAGAAAGTCATGGACATCGTGGGCCACTGGCAAACGATTCCCGAAATCAGCTTCACGAATACTTTTTTTGACCGGCCCCAATTCATCCAGGCCATCACCGAAGCCGCCCGCCGGTACATGGCGCAGACGGACTTCGATTATTTTCTGTTCAGTTACCACGGCATCCCCGAACGCCAGATTACCAAAGGCGATGTGACGGGCCAGACCTGCCGGTTTGGTACTTGCTGCGACACGCTCAGCAACGACAATCAACTCTGCTACCGGGCGCAGTGCTTCGCCACAACCCGCCTGTTGGTCAAGGAATTAGGTTTGAAAGAAGGCACGTACATCACAAGTTTTCAGAGCCGGTTGGGCAGCACACCCTGGATCAAGCCCTACACCGACGAGGTGATTAAAGACCTGGCCAAGCAAGGCAAGAAAAAAGTACTGGCGTTCAGCCCGGCCTTCGTGGCCGACTGCCTGGAAACGACCGTGGAAGTGGGCGACGAGTACAAAGAACTCTTTGAAGAAAACGGCGGCGAGCACTGGCAACTCGTCGAAAGCCTCAACGACAGCCCGCTGTTTGTGGAGTTGTTGGCGGAGATGGTGGGGGAGAAGGGGTAGGTTTATTTCGATCTGTGCGGCATTGAAGTGGAGAGCAGCTACGCCCGGAGGGCTTATCGATATTGATTAGTCGCAAGATGTGAGCAATTGCGGGGGGCAAATTCCCGGCACTAGAAAGGTGGAAGAACTCACCTTATAATGAAACGAAATGATTTAGTTCGTGAACTTGAACGGATGGGCTTCGTTCTGATCCGGCATGGAGGCAAGCACGATTGGTACCAAAATCCGGCGACTGGTGTTGCCACAGCACTGGGAAATCAACCAACACTTAGCCCGTC
>JAJAZB010000477.1 GCA_026785975.1 Cytophagaceae bacterium
CCAACCCGAAAAACCCTCGCTATCCCGATGGAAGAAGTGTACTTAAATTTCATTCGGCGACTGAACGAGGAAAACGTTAAGTACCTCGTCATTGGGGGCTACGCGGTGATAGCCCACGGGTACGTCCGCACGACTATCGATCTGGATTTACTCGTGGCTACTTCCGAGGAAAACGCCCGAAACATCATCAGGGTATTGTTGGAAAATGGGTTCGAAACTGAGCAGTTTGAACTGCGTGATTTTACCCAAAAACCAAATTTTGTTTCCATCCGCATTGGTGCTCATTGGATTGAATTGATGACCGAAACGCTGGGCCTGAATTTTGAAGAAGCGTATGCAAACCGACTTTTGACGGTGTTCGACGGGGTTACCATCCCATACCTGAACCTTGCTGACCTGATTCGGAACAAAAAGGCGGTTGGACGCTTGAAGGACCAGGTCGATTTGGAAAACCTCCCCGAGCCGGAATAAAGCATGGAAAAGCCCATCATCCGCAAATATAAATCCTGGAATGAAGTACCCAAAAACGACCTCGATTTTTGGCTCACCAAAACCCCCGCCGAGCGGCTGGCCGCGTTGGAGGCCTTGCGGGAGCAGATTCTCTGGATAAAACCCGAGTTTAGGCATGAGCGACCACTTCCGACGCTTTATTCGATTGTTAAGCGAACAAGTTGATGAGTACGGGGTCATCGTGGCTTTGCCGTAGTAACCTAAAGGCTGAACGTACTTTGGACGAAAGCGAGTAATTCACGTTCTTGGCGGCCTGATTGTCCACGTTCTCCGTGAAATTCACCCTGTTCGCCCTTTTCCTGACCGGCCTGACCGGCGTTCTGCGCGGGCAATCGCTCGTGGGGCGAGACCGCTTTCAGCGGCTTTCTACCGAACAGGGCCTTTCGTCGAGCGTGGTGTACACGATCCTGCAAGACCGGCAGGGCTTCCTCTGGATTGGTACCCAGGACGGCCTCAATCGCTACGACGGTTACGCGTTTACCACCTTCCGTTCCGACCCCGCCGACTCCAACAGCCTCGCCTCCGGCTACGTCCGCGCGCTGGTTCAAGACCGGGAGGGGCTAATTTGGGTGGGCAGCGATGGTGGACTGGCCGCCCTCGACCCCCGCACGGGGCGCATCCGGCGGTATGCGGCTCAACTGCGGGAAAAGCAAAGCCTGGGTGACCAACCCGTGTGGAGTCTGGCCGTAGACCGTTCCGGCACGCTCTGGGCGGGCGTGTACGGCGGCGGACTGTATCGTTTCGACCGGAAAAAGGGGCAGTTTATCCGCTACCGGTTCCCCCGTGCCGTCCAAAGCAAGCCAACCTGGACCCTCCTCGCCGACCGCTCCGGGAATCTTTGGTTGGGAACCCAGGGCAGCGGCCTGCTCCGCCTCGACCCCCGAACCGGCACCGTTACCCCTTTCCGGCACGACCCGGCCAACCCGGCCACCCTTAGCGGCGATGTGGTGATGAGCCTCGCCGAAGACGCCAGCGGCCTCCTTTGGGTGGGCACCGAAGGCCGGGGCCTCAACCGCCTCGACCCCCGAACCGGGCGCGTTACACGCCAGCCCTTCGACGCGTCGCTGGCCAACGTCTCGGTCTGGGCCGTGTACCCCGACCGGGCGGGAAGCCTCTGGGTTTGCACCGAAACCGCCGGGCTACGCCACCTCAACCCGCGTTCCGGCCAGGTCAGAGCCTACCATACCGACCCGAAAAACCCCGCTTCGCTGAGTACCGAGACCGTGCTTTCGGCCTACGAAGACCGGGCCGGAACCCTGTGGGTGGGCACCTACGGCGGGGGCCTTAATGCCCTGCACCGCTACGGAAATCCGGGGTTTTACCACTACCAAACCGCCCCTGCCGCGCCCAATGCCGCCAACTTCAACGTGGTGCAGAGCCTGAGCCGGGATGCCGTCGGACGGCTTTGGGTCGGGAGTTTGGGAGGCTTGCAAGGGCTGCGGGGAAATCCCGATTCGATGCGGACCGAACCGCTTCCCATCACCCTCAACGACGGCGTACAGTCGTCCATCGTCACGCGCAGCGGGACGCACTGGTTTGGCACCTATTCAAAGGGCGTACTGTCCTACGAACCGCGCTCCGGAAAGCAGCAGTTTTTTACCGAAATCACCCGCCAGGCCGTGCGGGTGGCCCCCCGGCAAATGGCCGTGGGGCGGGTTCTCGAAGACCACGCGGGGATACTCTGGTTCAACACCGAAGGGGATGGGCTGCGGGCGTACGACTCGCGCACGGGAGCGGTGCGGGTGTATTTGCACGAGGCCAACAACCCCGCCAGTCTTTCCCAAAACTACCTGACGGCGCTCTGGGAAACGCCCGACCGGAGCCTGTGGGTGGGTACGTTTGGCGGGGGGCTGTGTCGGCTCGATTCGGGTCGGCGGAGGTTTACCCGCTACCTCAACGACCTCAAAAACCCGGCTTCGCTGAGCAGCAACCGGGTGTCGTGCCTGGTTGGGGAGGCGTCGGGGCGGCTGTGGGTGGGCACCTTCGGCGGCGGACTCAACACCCTCGACCCCGCGACGGGCCGTTGGCAACGGTTCACCGAAAACGACGGCTTGCCCAACAACGTCATCAACGCCCTGCTGCCCGACGGGCGGGGAAACCTCTGGCTTAGCACCAACAAGGGCCTGTGCCGGTTTACGCCGCCCGCGTCCGGCAAACCGGCCCTGATTCGGGCCTTCGACGTGCGTGACGGCTTGCAAAACAACGAATTCACGATGAATTCGGGCTTTCGCGATGCCGGGGGCTGGCTCTACTTCGGCGGCATCAACGGATTCAACGTGTTCCACCCCGACCGCATCACCCTGAATCCCTACCGCCCGCCGGTGGTGCTGACCGACTTCCGGGTGTTTGAAAAACCCTACCCGCTCGATTCGCTGATTTCACAGAAAAAAGCCCTCACGCTCGACTACGCGCAGAATTTTTTCTCCTTCGAATTTGCCGCGCTCAATTTTGTGATTCCCGAAAAAAACCGCTACGCCTACCGGATGGAGGGCTTCAACGAAGAGTGGGTCGAGGCGGGCACCCGGCGCTACGCCAGCTACACCAACCTGCCGCCGGGTACGTACACGTTCCGGGTGAAAGCGGCCAATAACGATGGCGTCTGGAACGAGCAGGGTACGGCGTTGTCCATCACCATCGTGCCGCCGTTCTGGCAAACGACCTGGTTTCGGACGTTGGTGCTGGCCGGATTTCTGGGCCTGGTGTACGTGTTGCTGCGGGCGCGCTGGGAGCGCGAACGCCGCGCCAGCGAATTGCGCCGAATCCGGGCCGAAGCCGAAACCCGCGCTTTGCGGGCGCAGATGAACCCGCACTTTATATTCAATTGCCTCAACACCGTCGATGGCTACATCCTGACCAACCGGCAGGAGGACGCTTCCCTGTTTTTGCAAAAATTTTCGAGCCTCATCCGACGGGTGCTGGAGCAGTCGCGGCAAGAATTTATTTCCATTCGCCAGGAAATTGAAACGCTTGAACTGTACGTGCAGTTGGAAGAGGAGCGGAGCGAAGGCCGGTTCCGCCATGAGTTTTGGGTGGAGGACGCGGTGCTGGCCGGGGAGTATCAGATTCCGCCGATGCTGCTGCAACCGTTTCTGGAAAACGCCATCCTGCACGGGCTTCGCCATAAAACCGGCGGGCCGGGGGTGTTGAGTTTAGCGTTTAAGGTTCAGGGTTTAGCGTTGTCGGTCGTCATCGAAGACAACGGCATCGGGCGGGCAGCGGCGGGGCGGCTGAATGCCCAACGGCAGGCGGGGCGCGAGTCGCTCGGCAGCCGGGTGAGTACCGACCGGCTGGCTACCTTGCAGGTGCTGTACGGGGCCGAAAGCCGCTGTGAATACGTGGATTTAAGTCCTGGCACGATGGTCGTGCTGACGTTGCCGCTACTTTCCAACTGAGTGGTTGAGTGACTGAGTGAGAAAAAGACAGATGTATTTTCTTCTCACTCAATCACTCAATCACTCAATCACTCAGTAAACATGACCGCTCTCCTCCTCGACGACGAACGCCTCGCCCTCGACGCCCTGCGGGTGAAACTCCAGCGCGTGGCCCCCGACCTGCGCATTCTGGCCGAATGCCAGGAACCCGCCCGGGCTGAAACGCTGATTCGTCAACTCCATCCCGACGTGGTTTTTCTGGACGTGGAAATGCCCGGCCTCGACGGTTTTTCCCTGCTGTCCCGCTTTCCCGAACCGCCCTTCGAGGTGATTTTCACCACCGCCTATTCGGAGTACGCGGTGTCGGCGCTCCGGGTGAGTGCGTTGGATTTTTTGTTGAAACCCATCTCCGAAACCGAACTCCGCGCCGCCCTCGACCGCCTCGCTCAGAAGCGCCAAACCCCGAAGGCCGCGCCTCTCCACGCGCAGTTTAACAAAATCGCCGTGCCCTCGCTCAAGGGCCTAAGTTTCGTGCCGGTGCAGGACATCGTCTGGCTTGAAGCCGAGAGTAACTACACCATTTTTCACCTCCTCAACCGCCAGAAACTCGTCGCCTCCCGCACCCTGCGCGACTTCGCCGAAACCCTCGAACCGCTCCAGTTCGTGCGCGTTCACCGCTCGTCGCTCATCAATCTGGCGCACCTCGTCGAGTACGTCCGGGGCGAAGGCGGCACCGTCCGCCTGGCCGACGGCAGCGAGGTGGAGGTGGCGCGGGGCGAAAAAAAGGCGTTTTTGGAGCGGATTGGGTTGGGGGGATGACTTGGTTTTACGCCCCGAATTCGCAAGATTTGTTTTGCTCAAAACCGTCTGGCCATGCCAACCGCTGAACTCACGTCGACCGCCCGCCGCAAATCCCGGAAAGTACCCGAAGCGTTGATTTTGGAGTGTTTCGGCGGGCGGACGTTTTACCGCCGGGGCTACCGCGAGGTGCTCAACGGCACCAAAACCCTCGAAGAAATTAGGAGAACCAGCGGATTGCAGGCGGAGATTGTCTCCTACATTTTTGAGATAATTATCAGAAGCATTGACAAGAAAAAGTACCGTGTCCACGTCAGCGAACCGGGAATTCACCTGAAAAAGGGGGAGAACATCGCAGGCGACATCCTCGTATTCGATAAACTCCGCTACTCCGCCAACAAAGTCACCACGAACTACACTAACCTGCCACCGATGGTCGCCATCGAAGTCGATATCGCCATCGACTTGGAGAAAGTGCGGGAGTACCACTACACCTTCGACAAAGCCCAAACCTACCTGGCTTTCGGAGCCTCGAAAGTGATTTGGGTGTTGAGTAACATTCAGAAAATACTCGTGTTCGAGGCCGGAAGGGAGGCCGTTGTGTACAACTGGTACGCCGACATCGAGGTGCTGGACGGGGTGAAATTCAACGTGGGAACGTACCTCGACGAGGAAGGGATTCGGGTGGCGAGTTGAGCCACTACTCGCAGTAAACTTACTTTTCCGACAAAAAGCCGTGGCCCTCCGCCCCGGCTTTTTTCATTTTCCGCCGTTCACGCAGCCAAACCCGCACTTCACGCGGGGGCCTGCTTCGGGTAAAAAACCGTCCCACACCTTTGGGTCAGTCAAGCACCTGCACCCGATGAAAACGCCACCCACGCTCTCCCCCCTTACCCGTTTGTTGCTCTGGTTGCTGGCGGCGGCGATGGGGGCAGTGCTGGTGTTTACCTGATTTTTCCCCAAAACCAAACTTCGTTTCAACCATGAAAATCCTCTCTTTTCTGGCATTGCTCGGCATCACATTGCTCAGTTCGGGCGCGGGTTGTGGCGGCGGCTCCGAAGAAGTAACCCCTCCCGCCCCGGTGTTCCTTCGCATGAAAATCAACGGCAAAATCTGGACGGCTGCCAGCAAAATCAATGGCGTGGCGGCAAAGGGAATTATTGGCTTCGGCGGGAATTTGGGCAAGGAGAACCTCAGCATTTTAATTAACGGCAGCGACACGCCCGGCACCTACACCATCGCTCAAAGCGCGAACGGCAGCGTAGCCGCCTTCAGCGCTGACGCGGGCGGAACGCTCAATGGGGCCTACTTCAGCACCCGCGCCCCCGGCAGCAGCCTCACCGTGAAAGTAACCCAGGCCAACGGACTCACCGTAACGGGAACCTTCAGCGGCACCCTCGGCCTCGAAGCGGCCTTCGGGTCGAGCACCACCGGGCCAACCACGGTCACCATCACCGACGGAGAATTTTCCACCAGCGAGTAAAGCTGATTTCCCGGCAAAACGACATGAAAAAGCTTCTGATTTTCAGCGTACTGACGTTGGTACTGGCCTGCACGAAGAGTGGCGAAGACGCCCCGAACCCCGGCACGCCGGTCAACCCCAACCCCCCGAATCCCGGCACCAGTACCCTCGGTCCCGGTCAGCCCGGTGTGGTCGGCCTGGCGGGTGTCGCGGCCTGGGATGCATTGAACGCGACGGAAAAAGCCCGCGTGAAAGGTTGGAATTCGCTCTTTCTCCACCAGTCGGTGGGGCAGGATTTGGAGGAAGGCTGCAAAGCCAACGGCTTTCCCTTCGAGTACTACGGCAAGGGCGACCAGACTAATGGCGGCGCTTCGGGTAAGGGCCTGCACGGGGGCATTTTCGTGGACGTGGGCGGCATTGCCAACGGCAACCCCTCGGAAAAAATCCGGGTGTTTCGGGAAAATGCGCTGGCCAACAAAGCCACTCTGAACATCGCCATTTTCAAATTTGGCTACGCCGACGTGCAGGACGACAACTACCAGCAGGTGCAAACCGAGTACAAAAAAATGGTGGACGACCTCCGGGCAGCCATCCCCGCCCTGCGCTTCGTCCACCTCACGCCCCCGCTGGTGTATTCGACCGAAGCCTTCGCGGGCAATGCCGCCAAGCAGAAAGTCGGGGCCTGGATGAAAGACACCTTCAAAAGCACCGACGTGATTTTCGACCTCCAGGCCCTGGAATCGAACGACGGAGCCTGCCAGCAGGCCAACGTCTGGCGGATTTGCCCCGAAAACCGCAACTCGGCCTCCGACCCCTCGGACGTGAACGGCATCGACTCCTCCGACGGGCAGGGGCATTTGGGTAAAAAAGCCGTTCAGCGCATCAGCAAGGCCTTTTTGATGAGTATTTACAACGCCGGGAAATAACCTCGGTGTGCCCCCGACCAAGGAAAAGATGTTACGAACGGCCCGGCGGGCGGATGTCCTGAAAAAGCAGAACTGTTTTCGGAACCTAACGGACAGAATGTCGATGAAAAAAGCCGCGAAGCTCCTGCTAATTCTGGTTGCGCTTTCGGCCCTCAGTTGGGGCGTGTACCAGTGCAAGTACCAGTACAGCTACGAAGCCGACCTGGCCGACCGCCCCTGGGCCTACACCGACGAAGAGAATGCCAAACTGCTCGTAGGTACCTGGCAGGGCCAGTTTCGTGACCCTGACGGGATGGCGAAAACCATCCGTCTCCGCATCGTGGAGCCGGTAACCGACGAAGAACGAGCCAAAAAAGCGGCCCGCCGCCTCGGTCCGATTACCTACGCCCAGGTCGACCTGATTCGTGAGTGCTGAACGCGCCGTTTTTTTCAGAAAATCCAACTCCTTTTTTATGAAATCCAACGGATTCAACGCAGTTAAAAAGCTGCTCTCGTTTTTGGGGTTACTGCTCGCTTGTGCCTGTCAGAAATCCACCGAAACCACCCCCGCCGCGCCGGAATGCCGGTTTCTGACCCAAACCTCGACCAGCACCGGCGGCGGGGTATCGAGCGGAAAAACCACCACGGGCTACGACTACAACGACCGGGAACAACTCGTCAGGAGCCAGACGACCTTCGCGGGTTCGGACGGAAAATCGAGCTACGTCATCGGGGCGACCTACGAGTACGCCGCCGAAGGGTACGCCACCCGCAGCAAATCCGACCGGGTGTACAGCACCGCCGGCGAGTACACCGACAACGCCAGCAACGCCTACCAGTATGAGTACCAGGGCGAGCGATTGGTGAAGGAAACCGACGCCTCCCGCTACGAGCGCAAGTACGCCGCCACGGGAAAAACGGAACTTTCGACCAGCACCGCCGTGACCCGCTACGAGTACGAAGGCTCCGGCACCGTGAGTAAAATCACGGCGGAATACACCTCGGCCAGCAACGGCACCAGCACGGTGACCCAGCTTTTTTCGGGTGGAAAACTCACCCGCTACTCGTACAAAGCCGCGACGGGCCAGGAAACCGAGCCGTACTCGCTCAGCGAGGGCCGGTTGATTCAGGAAAAGCGCAACGACGAACTGACCACGTACAAGTACGACGCGGCCGGGCACCTGAGCCGGGCGGAGCGGTACATCGGAGGGAAACTGTACTCGTTCAACGAATACACCTACGACGACCAGAAAGCGGCGGTGCTGGCCGACCCGACCCGGCAACTCAAAGGCTGGCCCCGCGAGAAATGGGGCACCACGCTCTACGGCAACCGCGACAACAACCAACTCAGCGAGCGACTGGTGTACGTGAGCGCCGCCGGGGTTCAGACCGAAAACGGAGCCATCACCAGCACCTACTTTTTCAACGCCAAAGGCTTGCCCGTGAAACAAACCCGTAGCGGCAAATGGAACAGCCTGGCCTACTCCGGCGAGAACACCTACGGGTACACCGACTGCGAGTGAGTCGTCGGCATTCACTGCCCGCACGTTCGCGACGTCCGGCGGGGTTCCTTCGGTACTAAATTTTTTCCCAATGAAAAAACCAACCTTCTTCAGCCGCATGACCGCTGCCGTGGCGACGCTGCTACTGCTTGTCCTTCCGCAATCGTGCAAGGAAAAGGACGCTCCGGCGGCCACATCCGACGGGCCAACCGAAATAAGCTATCACCAGCTCATCCTCGAATGCACCGAATCGGCTACGCTCCGGAAAGGCGTCGCCATCCTCGATTTTCGGTTCGATACTTACGACGGCGGCGTGGTGGGCTTCGCCTCCGGCAAGTACCTGTCGTTTGGCACGACGAATTACGCCCCCATCGACGCGGCCCTTCAAACCGCCACGACCGACATCGCCAACCAGGCCGCCGAAGTGAAGACCGTGTCCACGATGACCGATTTTGTGGCCGGTCGGCTGGCGAAAGTACCCGGCTACGTATCGGTCAAAACCCTGAGTATCGAGACCATTTGGGGTATTTTGGGGGGTGAAAAAACCCTGCTCGCCCAACTCGATACCAAACCAGCAGGTTGGGAGTTCGACGTGCAAAAATTCCTGGTGGCTCTCATCGCCACGCCCGCCCAGGCGCAGGCGGGCAACTCGATTCAGGCGGGTACGGGCTATGCCCACAGCAATTACTTTTACAGTCCGCCGCCCCAGCCCGGTAGCCCGCTGCCCGAATACCGGTTTGTAAATCCAGTCACCCCCCCGCAAATGCCCTCGGGCAGTACCCCGGTGCAGCGCAATTCACGCGGGGAAACCCCGGCCGAGCAAGCCGCGCGGGAAGAAGCTGCCCGAGCCGCTGCCCAGGCGGGTCGCACCAATCGCGGGCCGCGTAGTGTTTCGGATGCGTTCAACGGAATTTTCGACCGGCTGGGAAATCCCCTGGGTGACCCCCTGGGTCGGGCTTTCGGCGACCCGCACCTGCAGTCGCACGACGGATTGGTGTACGGCTTCCAAACGGTGGGTGAATTTGTGGCTACCAAAGGCGAAAACCTGGAGATTCAGGCCCGGCAGGAAGACGCGTACAAAACCGGTTTCGGGACGGTCACCACGGGCGTGGCCGCCCGGCTGGGGAGCGATGAACTTTGTTTGCTGGTCAATCCGGCGGCGCTGAATGCCCCGCGTTTTTTCGTCAACAAAAAAGAAATCGCCCTGTCGGCCCTCGCGCCGGTAGCGCTCGCCCCTGGCAACAAACTTCAGTTGGCGGCTCCTGAAAAACTGGTGTTTAGCAACGCCCAGGGAGAAGGGGTGACGATTTACTGGAATAAGCCGTATTTCAATTACGCCGCCATGCTCGGCGAGGCCCGAAAAGGGAAGGTGACGGGCCTGATGGGCAATTATGACGGTGATGCCAACAACGATTTTAAGCTGAGCAACGGCACCACACCGCCCGTCGACCACACGTTCAAAACCATTCACACCCTTTTTGCCGATAGCTGGCGGGTGAGCAACCAAACGTCGCTGTTCGTGTACGAGGCCGGTAAAAACACCGATTCCTACACTGACCGGGCCTTTCCCCGGGCCTTTCCAGTGCTCGATGCCGACAAGTTGAAATGGGCCGAAGGCGTATGCC
>JAJAZB010000478.1 GCA_026785975.1 Cytophagaceae bacterium
CATCTATTTTTATGAATTCTCCGCGTATCCTTTGGCAACCTTCGCCTGATTTTATTCAAAACAGTAACCTGACCCGGTACGCTTCCTGGCTGAAACAACGACATGGGCTTGATTTTCAGGACTATCAGGAATTGCACTGTTGGTCGGTCGAGAACCTGGAGACATTTTGGGAAAGCCTCGTGGCTTATTTTGACATCAACCTGTATTCGCCGTACAACTCCGTCCTTTCGGGTGGGCCAATGCCGACGTATCGCTGGTTTGAAGGCGCCACGCTGAACTACGCCGAGCACGTTTTCCGGCAAAAAAACGCCGAACACCCCGCGTTATTTTTCGCTTCCGAAACCCAACCCCTGACCGAACTCAGTTGGAACGAACTGTACCGGCAAACCGCCGCCCTCGCCGCGTGGTTGCGGCAGGCAGGCGTACGCCCCGGCGACCGCGTGGTGGGTTATTTGCCCACGATTCCACAAGCCACGGTCGCGTTGCTGGCCAGCCTGAGCGTGGGTGCGGTGTGGAGTAGTTGCTCGCCCGATTTTGGTACGGCCAGTGTGCTCGACCGCTTCCGGCAGGTGGAGCCGAAGGTACTCCTGGCCGTAACCGGCTACCAGTACGGCGGGAAATGGTTTGATAAAACGGCGGACGTGGCGCAATTGGTGGCGGAGTTGCCGACGGTCGAAAACGTGATTTACCTGCCTTCCGATCGGGCTGCTCCTGCCCAATCGGAGGAGCGGGGCAAGTCGGTGGGAACGGATTGGCAATCCGTTCTACAAACTCCCGCCACCGAACTGATTTTTAGCCCCGTTCCGTTTGCCCATCCCATCTGGATTCTGTACTCCTCGGGCACGACGGGTTTGCCCAAGGCCATCACGCATTCGCACGGCGGCGTGTTGCTGGAGCATTTGAAGTACCTGACTTTCCACAACGACGTGAAGCCCGGCGAACGGTTTTTCTGGTACACCACCACGGGCTGGATGATGTGGAACTTCCTCAACGCCAGTCTGCTCGTTGGTGCAACCGCCGTGCTGTACGACGGGTCGCCGGGCTACCCGGACTTGAACGTCCTCTGGAAACTGGCGCAAGACGCGCGCATTCAGCACTTCGGTACGTCCGCGCCGTTTTTGATGACCTGTTTGAAAAATAAGTTGGAACCGCACAAATCCTTCGACCTCAGCGCCTTACGCAGTGTTGGTTCTACCGGTTCACCACTACCCCCGGAAGGATTTACGTATGCGGCTGAACGGGTGAAACCGGGCGTATGGCTGAGTTCGATGAGCGGCGGCACGGACATTTGCACGGCCTGGGTGGGCGGCTGTCCCTGGGAACCCGTTGTGGAGGGCGAAATCCAGTGCCGCTGCCTCGGCTGCGCGATGGAGGCGTTTGACGAAGCGGGCCAGCCCGTCACGGAGCAGGTGGGTGAAATGGTGGTGACGAAACCCATGCCGTCGATGCCCGTTTTTTTCTGGAACGATGCCGATTTTGCCCGCTACCGCGCCAGTTATTTTGAGGAGTACGCGGGCCTCTGGCGACACGGCGACTTCGTGCGCATCACCGCGCGGGGCAGTATCGTCATTTACGGCCGTTCGGACGCCACGCTCAACCGGCAGGGGGTGCGCATCGGTACCGCCGAAATTTACCGGGCCGTCGAGCAGATTCCCGAAGTAAAAGACAGCCTCATCGTTCACCTCGAACGACCGGATGGCAGCGATTTTATGCCGCTGTTTGTGGTGCTCAACGAAAACGTCGCGTTGGATGACGCGTTGATTGCCCGACTGAAAGCCGAAATCCGGCGGCAGTACAGCCCCCGCCACGTACCCGACGCGGTGTTGGCTACGCCCGAGATTCCGTACACGTTGAGTGGGAAAAAAATGGAATTACCCGTGAAAAAAATCCTGCTGGGTCAAGCGCCGGAGAAGGTGGTCAACGCCGGGTCGGTTCGTAACCCGGAGGCCATCGGGTGGTTTGTCGAATGGGCGCGGGAAAGCCGGTAAGGCCATGATCCGAAACGCAAAAATCATCTGGCTGTTTTACCGGAATCTGGCCCCGTTTACGGTTGCGACGTCGTTTGCCACGTGGATTGTCTTCGGGGTGCCCACGCTGAGTAGTCCAACATTCACGGCGTTTTTGCTGGGTTTGTTCTGGATAAAACTCGTTGCCAATACGCTCACGGGGCTGTTGTGGCGCTCGCTCAATCGGCAGGGATTTTATTTTTACCAGCACTTAGGTTGGTCTGAACGCCAGTTATTTTTGGCTGCGTTCGGGGCCGATTTTGTAATTTTCCTGCTGATCGTGAGCGCGCTAAGCCTTTTTTAAGTAAGTGGGCAGAATTAGTTTGTTTTTACCCGACTGACTTGACACCCGCCGGACGGACTGGGCGTCCCCGCCAAAAAGCCGCCCGACGGGACGCGCGGGTTCAGCTACCAAAAAATAGTACAGTTTAATTCTGCCCACTTAATGAAAAATAAAGTTCTCGAAGCCGACAGCATCTGGCTGGAATACGGCGGGCGCAAGATTCTGCAAAATATTTACCTGCGCCTCGAAACGGGTCGGGTGACGGGTTTGCTGGGGCGCAACGGCTGCGGCAAATCCTGCCTGATGCAGGTGATTTACGGCGCGAGAATGGCTGCGAATTGTTCGGTACGCCTGGATGGACGCTACCAAAACCAGCCGTATCGGCAGCGAGGACTTTTGGCGTATTTACCGCAACATACGTTCGTACCGGGTCAGGTGCGGGTCGCCGAGGCGTTTCGCTTGTACGAGGTTCCGGTCGCGCAGGCACTGGCGGGATTTCCCGAACTGGAAAATACCGTTGGAATGCGTTTTGGCGATTTATCCGGCAGGGAAAGGCGCATCTTGGAAGCGCTCCTGATTTTGCACCGAAAAGCGGCCTTTGTGCTGCTCGACGAGCCTTTTTCCATGTTGATGCCCTTGCACGTGGAGCGGCTAATGAATTTGATCACGCAACAGAAACCCAGCAAGGGCTTTCTCATTGCCGACCACCGGTATCGCGAAGTACTCGCCTTGAGTGATGCTGTGTATCTGCTCAATCAGGAAGGGCGCAGTATGCTGTTGACCAATCCGGTGGAGCAGTTGAAAGATCGGGGCTATCTGAATCAGGGATAGAAACGGGGTACCGACCGGCAGGATAAAAGGCAAGAACCCGGTGCCCGTAAACGTTAGCTATCAAACAGAAAGCGGGAAGGAAATAGGAATGAAGAAGCAAAATAATAACCGGGCAGGAATTGCC
>JAJAZB010000479.1 GCA_026785975.1 Cytophagaceae bacterium
CCTCTCCACCGGAGAGGAGCTGGGGGCGAGGCTTTTTTGCGTATGTCCTAAGGTTTAGCACACGTTAAAGTTTGACAAGTGCTCCGTTTTATACTAAAAACCCGTTGATTAGACGCTGAATTCATGTTGACAGTCGATTTATACAACCAAAGAAATCAAGTTCGGGTTGGGGTACTCGTGGCGTTGGCCGTCGTCGCGATGGGTACGTTTTACTACACCAATAATCTGATCCGTCGGTTGAAAGCGCACGAAGAAGAGGAGATTCTACTTTACGCGAAAGGCTTGCAGTACGTGCTGACGTCGGATGCGGACGAGGACGTCAATTTCTTTTTCAACGAAATCGTGCGCGTCAATCGCGAGATTCCCGTGATCTATGTCGCCGCCTCGGGTAAGCCGACGGTCTGGAAGAACATCGCTTTTGGCCCAACGGACACCACGTTTCGCCAGCAACAAGCCTTCGTCGAGCGGATGTTGCCAGCGATGAAAGAGGAACAACCCCCCATTGAACTTGACAATGGCCTGGGGGGAAAGGAGTACGTGTATTACAGCAATTCGTCGCTGCTCAGGCAACTCCAGTACTACCCCTTGCTCCAATTGGTGGTGATGTTTATTTTCGGATACCTGGGTTTCCTGGCGTTCAGCGCGGCGCGGCGGGCCGAGCAAAACCGGGTGTGGGTGGGATTGGCCAAAGAAACCGCCCACCAACTGGGCACGCCCTTGTCGTCGTTGACGGCCTGGGTTGAATTTTTTAAAACGGATCCGAAATATGATCCCGAGATCGTCGTCGAGTTGGAGAAGGATATTCAGCGGCTCGACATGATTACTACGCGGTTTTCCAATATCGGGTCGGTGCCAACGCTGAAGCCCGAACCGCTGGCCGAGGCCGTGACGCAGTTTATTGGTTACTTGCAGAAACGCGTTTCAACAAAGGTGAAAATCTTTATTGACGACCAGCTACCCCCGCGCCAAACCGTGCCAATGAATCGGTACCTGTTTGAATGGGTGATTGAAAATATTTGCAAAAACGCCGTGGATGCCATGAGCGGCACGGGCGAAATCCGCATCCGAATGCAGGAATTGAAGGGGCAGCAAGTCGCCATCGACATCAGCGACACGGGCAAGGGAATTCAGAAAGGCAATCTGAGTAAGGTGTTTAACCCTGGGTTCAGCACCAAAAAACGCGGTTGGGGCCTGGGGCTGGCGCTGGCCAAACGAATTGTTGAGAACTACCACAACGGCAAACTTTTCGTGAAGCAATCGGAGGTGGGCAAAGGCACGACCTTCCGGATTGTCATGCCGGTAGAGGGTTAAGCTATCGTTTGTAAGCGGGCGGGAAGACGTGAATCGTGTCCGATTCGATGGTATTACTTTCGTTGAGGGCGCGGTCCCGGATTTTGATCAGAAATTTCAACGTGTCCTTCCGGGCTTTCCCATTGGTAAGGTCGTAAAAGGTCTGCGAAAAATTGAGGGTCCCTTCAATCGGGCCACGCTTACCGTCCGATTTCAGCATTGGGAAAAAACTGGAAAACGACACCTGGGGCAAAACTTCAACAAACGAAGACCCTTGTTTGCGCATCAGGCGCACTTCGTAATTGTTGACGCCTTTCAGTTTCGCGTTGCCGTTGACGCCGTTGAACTCATCGACCGTCATACCTAAATCGCCATCGCCATCCCTGAAATTAATCGCAATCACCACCGAATCACGCAGTTGCTTGTTGCCAAGCCGGTCAGACTTACGCGTAGTAGTGTGTTCAAAGCCACGGAACTCAATGGAAGGCGTGTCACTGAATTCAGGCTTTTGCACACAGGAAATCAACGTGAGCAGCAAAGCTGGGAAGGCAAATTTTGTAACGGTTTTCATAGTTTTTAACGCATTAATGCCCAATCGTTAACGGTTACCCATTACCTGGCACTGGCCTCAAACTGCCGGTTCGGACGGGATGAAATTCAGTACATATCAAAATTAAATCCAATCGCCGGGTAACGGATAACGTTAACAATTGACGCTTAAACACCAGTCGTATAACGCTGACGAGCGGGTAAAGTTACGTTAGTAAAAAAAATATTCCACGTACTTTTGTCCCCGATGGAAGGAACAACGACGCGGGAGCAATTGAAAAAGCGGGTACTTGCCGTAACACCCGAATCCTTCGACGCGCTGGCGCTGGACGCGTTTCGTTTTCAGGCCACCGAAAATAGCATCTACCGGCAGTATCTCAACCAGTTACGGATTAACCCGAGGGCGATAGCCGGGCTGGAAGAGGTTCCGTTTCTACCCCTGGATTTTTTCAAATCGCAGCGTGTTCTGTCGGGCGCTCCCGAGGTTCAACTCACCTTTGAAAGCAGCGGTACGACCAGTCGGCAGACGCCCAGCCGCCACTACGTTGCCGATCCGGAATTTTACCGGCAAATCAGCCAGCAATTATTTGAAGCGCGTTACGGTTCCTTGCGGGATTGGTGCATTCTCGCCCTCCTGCCCTCGTACCTCGAACGGGGTCCCCGGGGCGGTTCTTCGCTGGTGTACATGGTGCAGCATTTTATCGAACAAAGTACCCGAGCGGCTTCGGGTTTTTTCCTGCAAAACACCCAACAACTCCGGCAGCAACTATTAACCTTTGAAAATCAACCGGGCAATCAACTGCAATCATCGCCCAGGATTCTGCTCATTGGCGTTACTTTTGCCCTGCTCGATCTGGCCGAATCAGGAATAGATTGGTCGTTTTTAGGGGATTTGCCCAACCTTGTCGTGATGGAAACCGGCGGGATGAAAGGCCGCCGCCGCGAAATGCTGCGCGAGGAAGTACACGACCAGTTGATGCAAGCGTTTGGCGTAAAAACCATCCATTCCGAGTACGGCATGACGGAACTGCTTTCGCAGGCATACTCGCCGGGTGAGGGCATTTTTGACGCATCGCCAACGATGAAAATCCTGCTCCGCGACGTCAACGACCCTTTCACGATTCTTCCTCCGTCCGATCTGCAAAAGCCAGCCGGTCGCGGTAAAACCGGCGGCATCAACGTCGTCGATTTAGCCAACATCGACTCCTGCTGTTTTCTCGAAACCAAAGATTTAGGGAGTTACGCACACGGCCAGGATTCGTTCCGGGTATTGGGCCGCTTCGACAACTCCGACATTCGGGGCTGTAACCTGATGGTGGAGTAGATGGGGAGAAGTAAAAACGCCGCCTACGCCCTCAAGCCCACACTTACGGTCTTTTGCGACGATTCACGCACCACCAAATACGTTGGCAATATCAGCACAACGGGCGGCACGGGCTGCGGGCTTTCCAATTGCGCAATGAGCAAACGAGCCGCTTCGCGGCCAATCTCTTCGGCGGGTTGGGCCACACTGGTGAGCGAAGGGGTGAGCAGGGCGTTGAGGGGTTCGTTGTTGAAACCCACCAGGGCTACTTCGTCGGGCAAACGAACGCCGCGTTCTTTGAGGGCAATCAAAGCGCCCACCGCAATTCGGTCGCTCAGCGCCAGTAAGCCATCGGGCGGGTTGGGGAGGCTCATCAGCCGGTGCGTCAGTTCAACGGCGTTGGTCTGGCTGTAATCGCCGTAAGCCACCAGAGACTCGTCGGCGGGCAGACCGTGGGCGGCCAGCGCGTCGAGGTAGCCGCGCCGACGTTGGCTGGTCAGCGACAGGTACGCCGGACCCGCCAGCAACGCCACCCGGCGACAGCCGTTGGTCAGCAAGTGATCGGTGGCTTCGTAGGCGGCGGCATGGTTGTCGATCAATACTTTTGATACATCGAGCGCTTCACAATCGCGGTCAAAAAGTACCAGGGGTACCCCTCGTCGTTGCAGCTTTGTAAAATGCTCGTAATCACTGGTCTCGCGCGAAATCGAGACAATCAAGCCATCCACCTGGCCCCGGGCCAGATCCTGGAGGTTGGTCAGTTCGCGCTGATACGACTCCTTCGACTGCGTGAGCAGCACACTGTAGCCAGCGGCGTAGGCCACTTCTTCGATGCCGTGAACGGCCGTCGAAAAAAAGTAATACCCCAGATTTGGCGCAATGATTCCAATGGTGCGGGTGCGGCTTTTCACCAGACTGGTGGCCAGTTGGTTGGGCTGATAGTCCCACTCCTGAGCGAGGGTCAGTACGGCTTGCCGCGTGTCGGGGTGAATGTCGGGCAATCCGCGCAAGGCACGAGACACCGTGGCCACCGACACATTGAGTTGGCGGGCGATGTCTTTGATCGTTACGGGGTGTCGTTTCATGCAGTCGGGCGGAGTTTTCAAAAGTACGCAGAAATTGAACGCAGTCAAGAAAACGAATTCCCCAAACCCGCTTCATCGCTCACCACAGCTTGAGGTAGCTTTTGGTGCAACCTGGTACTTTTCCGACATGGTATTTTTCGACTGTAAACGTTCACGGTAACGTTTACAGAAATATTTTTGACCGTTTTCGTGGTTCCTAATCAAATAAATGGTACAATCGAAAGAGTTTGTTGAGAAAATTAAGGAATCAATACCTTGATAATGCTCTGTTTTCAAGCGAACCTGGGTACACTGAAATTGCACTTTTCCGTCTAAACCATTACACACCCAACCACTAAACCGCCCTATCTTCTATGCGTTCAGAAACTTACACCACGCCGCGCACGGCAACGACAACCTTCACTGAGGTTGAGGAAATGGCACTTTGGCGAGCTTTCAAATCGGGCGATCAGGCGGCTTTCGCCCGAATGTACCAGCGCTACTCCCGCGTGCTTTACGGGTACGGCTTCCGGGTCACCCACGACGCGGCCCTGATTGAAGATAGTATCCAGGATTTATTCATTGAACTCTGGCGCACCCGCGAAAACCTGTCGGATACCACGTCCATCAAGTTTTACCTGTTCCGGTCGTTGCGCCGCCGGATCAGCCGGACGATCAATGCCGAATTGCCGCGCAGCGAAACCAACGACCTGGCCGATTACAGCGATGTCCATTTCCCCTCGGTCGAGGCGCTGATGATCGAACAACAAACCCAGACCGATCGGATCGAGGGCGTACAGCGGGCGCTTGGCCAGCTATCGCGTCGGCAGCGGGAAGTGATTGCGTTGCGGTTTTACCACAACCACGATTACCAGGAGATTTGCTCCATCATGTCGCTCAACTACCAGTCGGTGTGCAATCTGGTGTACCGCGCACTCGACTCCCTGCGGCGGCAGGTCGCGGTGCAGTGACCAGTTCAGTGACCAGTTA
>JAJAZB010000480.1 GCA_026785975.1 Cytophagaceae bacterium
CATTTACCGCAACAACGGCATTATCAACACCCGCGACCAGGCCCTGGCCACGCAGGAACTTCTGAAAACCCGCCCCTACCTCGACGCCAGCCGCGTGGCCATCTGGGGTTGGAGCGGCGGCGGAATGTCCACGCTGAACGCGCTGATGCAGTACCCCGACGTGTACCAAACCGGCCTCGCCATTGCGGCTATCAGCAACCTGCTGCTTTACGACAACATTTACGAAGAACGGTACATGGGCCTGCCCGCTGAAAGCCGCGCCGATTACCTGAAAGGCTCGCCGATTTCGCACGTGAAGAACCTGAAGGGCAATCTGCTCTACATTCACGGCACCGGCGACGACAACGTGCATTACCAAAACGCCGAGGTACTCATCAATGAACTCATCAAAAACGGCAAATTGTTCAGCCTGATGATTTACCCCAACCGCACCCACAGCATCTCCGAAGGCGCGGGTACGTTTCAGCATTTGTCAAAAACCTACACGGATTTTCTCTTAAAAAACTGCCCTCCAGGGGCGAAATAGTGCTTGGTGCAGTGTGCTTGGTAAAAACAAACTAACTGAATTTTTTACCAAGCACTACGCATAGCGCACGAAGCACCAAACGAAGCACCATGCACAAAGCACTAAGCGACTTCTCCCACCTCGACGCCCACAACAATCCCGCCATGGTCGACGTGTCGGAGAAGGCCCTGACGCGCCGCGTGGCCCGCGCCCGTAGTATCGTGGTGTTGCCCGATGTCGTAATGCAACACTTGCAGCAGGGCGAAATTCAGACGAAAAAAGGGCCGGTTTTTCAAACGGCGATTCTGGCCGGAACGATGGGAGCCAAAAAAACGGCGGACCTGATTCCGCTCTGCCATCCGCTCGGTTTGGATAGTTGTAAAATCAATATCGAAGCCGTGGGCAATGAAGTCCATATCGAGTGTACCTGCGCCCTCACGGCCCGTACCGGCGTCGAGATGGAAGCCCTGACCGGCGCAAGCATTGCCGCGCTGACGATTTACGATATGTGCAAAGCCCTCTCGCCCAACATCGTCATCCGGGAGACGCGGTTACTCGAAAAAACAGGCGGCAAAAAGGACTTCCTGGCCGCAGTTTAGGGCAGAGGGCAGAGGGCATAGTTAAGAGACAGTAGCACGATGACAATGGATGAATTCACTATGCCCTATGCCCTATGCCCTCTGCCCTATGCCCTAATGTTGCACTATGCTCTCTCTTCGGCCTTGTGCTGGCGGGTGGGCGCAGTACCCGCATGGGACGCGACAAAGGCTTGCTGGATTACCACGGAAAACCCCAGCGCGAAGTTATTTTCGAGTTCCTCAAACCAATTTGTGCCGACGTATTTCTGTCGGTGAATACTGAGCAGGCTTCCGGGGTGTTGGCATCGATGCCTTGTTTGGTCGATGAATTTCCGGAGGCTGGGCCGCTGGGGGCGCTGTTGACGGCATTCCGGTTTCGGCCCGACGTAGCCTGGCTGGTGGTCGCTTGTGATTTGCCGTTTTTGAGTGGGAAAACGATTTCTTTTTTGGTAGAAAACCGGAATTCAATGAAGTTGGCCACGGCGTTACGATTATCGAACGGTGAACCGCCTGAACCACTCGTTACAATTTGGGAACCGGCTTTTTTACCGTTTTTACAAAGTGCTTTTCAGAACAATCAACGCAGTCCCCGACGCCTGCTGATTGCCCACAATGTTGAGATACTCGATGCCCCCGACCCGGCGGAGTTGCGCAACGTGAACAGCTTCAATGAACAATGGCGGTAATTGTTCATTTTTAATTGTTCATTGTAAGAAACCCATATCCTGTGAATAGACTTGAAGCCTTCCTCAACCGGTACCTGACCGGCAATTCCGTGGCCGACGTGCTTTGGTTTGCGGGCATTTTACTGGCGGGATTCCTGCTCAAACGGTTGGTGTCGATTGTTTTGAGCCGGGGCCTTTTTCGTCTGGTGCAAAACCGCTCCGAACACATTCCGGTGACGCAGTTTATCGCGTTGCTGCGGCGGCCGTTAGAATTTTTGTTGTTGCTGATTGTCACGTACCTGGCCTTTGATCGGTTGTCGATTCCGGCCCAATGGAACTTCCGTAGCGCCGACCATTTCGGCTTCCGGCTGGTGGTGGGCAAACTCTACGAGTTACTGGCCATCATCGCCGGAGCCTGGCTTATGATTCGCCTGGTGCGCTTCATCGCCCTGATTTTCGAGAAACGCGCTGGGCGCAGCGAGTCCAAGCTCGATGACCAGTTGGTGCCTTTTTTCAAAGACCTGGGCATCGTGTTTGTGTTTGTAACGGCTTGCCTGGTGGTGCTTGGGCAGGTGTTTCGCATCGACGTGGCCGCGCTGGTGGCCGGTTTGGGCATTGGTGGCCTGGCGATTGCGCTGGCCGCCCGCGAAACGCTCGAAAATCTCTTTGCTTCGTTCACGATTTTTCTGGATCACCCGTTCGTCGTCGGCGATAACGTTCAGATTGGCACCACCAATGGCGACATTGAGAAAGTGGGTTTTCGCAGTACCCGCATTCGTACGGCCGACGGTAGCCTGATCACCATGCCCAATCGCCTGATGATTACGCAGGCGCTCGAGAATCAATCCCAACGGAATTACCGCCGTGCCCGCTACTTTGTCAAACTTACGCTGGATACGCCCGCCGACCGTTTGCGGCAGATTGTAGAAGACATTCACCAACTTTTGACCACGCACGAGCGAACCCGGGACAAGGAACCATTCGTGTGGTTCGATAGTTTTGGGGATAGTTCGCTGGACATTCTGGTTATTTACTTCGTCCATACCTCTGATTGGCAGTTATTTAATCAGGTGAAAGAGGAAATAAATTACCGAATCCTGGACGCCGTTGAACGCCATCAGGCCGCACTGGCTTACCCGACGACGACCACCTACCTGCGCAGCCAGGAACAAGCCGTTAAAGGTCAGCCGTTTACTCCTTAAAATTCCTGTAAAAACTTTCAGGGCATTACTTGACAATCCTGTAACCGCCTTGTAGCTTTGTTGTATCAATTAATCTCCGCCCGGCACACTTCTTGTGTAAACGTTCCTGGAAGTCTCAGTTGCCGTAAGCCCTCACTTCTCCAGACCACCTGATTTGCTTGGATTGACCACTTTTTTCTGACTGCATTCACGCTTGCATTCCAATTCCACCCGTTGTTAATTTTCTGCGTACACGCCCACGGGTTTGTCGCACCCACGTATGTTTCGTGTTGAAGACCTCTACCAGACACTGCTCTCCGAACTGAGAGTCATCGCTGAATCGTTAGGAATTTCTCATGTTTATCAATTCGGTAAAGCGAACTTATTCACCAGATCATATCCCGGCAAGGTCAAGCTAATGCCGCATATTCCCGTTTAGAACCTTTTTTCAGCCACACTGCGCACTAATTTTTATGAGTGAAGAGAATCGTGAACCCCGTCGGGTCCGAAAAGAACAGCCCGAAACCCTACCTCCCACTGGTGAACGGCCTAAACGTCAGCGGATTTCTAAATCTTCAGAACCGGATCTGGCAGTAGCGCCTTCGCCAAACGGCAGTGCTAACGAACCCACCGAAAGCCAGGTAGCCGCCGTTGAGGCGGCCGCCGTGGTTGAACCCGCCAAGCCGCGCCAGGCCAATCGGGCGCGCACCCGCCCTACCGAAGAACCGGAGACGGCGTCGTCGTATAGAACTCGCCGCGACGCCGATGCCGCCGGACCAGCTCCCGTAAACGAAACTCAGGACGCCGCCCCGAATGACGCCCCGGCACCGGAAAGCCCCCGCGCGGAATCGCCGGACGACCCGTTTAACGAGAGCGATGCCGCCCTCGACCTGAGCCTGGGTAGCAGCAATGATTTTTCGCTCGATGATGCCTACTCGGCCACCGCCGAAGCCACTCAGGCCGACGAAACTCCCCAACAATCGGAAAATGCGTCTGCGTCAAAATCGTCTTCCGGCGCGGCATCGTCCGCCGAAGACAACGGGCAGGCGGGTGTTCGGGCGCAGCCGGGTATGGCTACGCAGTACACGCAGCAGATCAAGCGCAACTACAACCAGACCATCCGCGAATTTGACGGCATGATCGAAAACGAGGGCGTTTTGGAAATCATGCAGGATGGTGGTTACGGCTTTCTGCGCTCCGCCGATTTCAACTACCTCGCCTCGCCCGATGATATTTACGTATCCCCGTCGCAAATCAAACTCTTTGGTTTGAAAACGGGTGACACCGTCAAAGGCTCGATTCGGCCACCCAAGGAAGGCGAGAAATATTTTGCCCTGTTGCGGGTCGAGAGCGTAAATGGGAAAACAACGGAGGAAATCCGCGACCGGATTCCGTTTGAGTACCTCACGCCCCTGTTTCCCGAAGAACGCCTCAACCTCAGCAATCGCGGCGATCAGTATTCCACCCGGATTCTGGACTTGTTTGCGCCTATCGGCAAAGGGCAACGCGGCATGATTGTGGCCCAGCCCAAAACCGGTAAAACGGTGTTGCTCAAGGAAATCGCCAACGCCATTGCCCGCAATCACCCCGAGGTGTACCTGCTCATTTTGCTCATCGACGAACGCCCCGAGGAAGTCACCGACATGGCCCGGAGCGTAAAAGCGGAGGTGATCAGCTCGACGTTCGACGAGCAGGCCGAACGGCACGTTAAAGTCGCCTCATTGGTGCTGGAAAAAGCCAAGCGCATGGTGGAGTGCGGCCACGACGTCGTCATTTTGCTCGACTCGATTACCCGCCTCGCCCGGGCGTACAACACCGTCGTACCTTCATCGGGTAAAATCCTGTCGGGTGGAGTCGATGCCAACGCCTTGCACAAACCCAAGCGCTTTTTTGGGGCCGCCCGGAACATAGAAAATGGCGGCTCACTGACCATCATCGCCACGGCGCTGATCGAAACGGGCAGCCGGATGGACGAGGTAATTTTTGAAGAATTCAAGGGGACCGGCAACATGGAACTCCAGTTGGATCGCAAACTTTCCAACCGCCGCGTGTTTCCGGCCATCGACGTACCGGCTTCGGGTACCCGCCGCGAGGATTTGCTGCTCGACAAAGAAACCCTGCAACGCGTCTGGATTTTACGGAAATACATGTCGGACATGAACTCGGTGGAAAGCATGGAATTCCTGCTCGACAAAATGAAAGGCACCCGCAACAACGAAGAGTTTTTGATAACGATGAACCGGTAAATCGGTTTCATCACATGGTTCAAAGCGCACCACCTGACGAGCAGGGGTGCGCTTTGGCGTTTATAAAGCTATGAAATTCAGGTTTGTAAAAAGTTGCCAAGCCTTGCATTGAATCAGTAAATTTATATTTTTGAACACCTTTTGACTCCACCGCTTCCTGTAATATCGATTCCGAGCACCCTCTAATCTTGAAACGCCATGTTCAGCAACAAAACCTTCTGGTGGATTGCCCTGCTAATCAACATGGGCATTGCGGCCTACTGGCACACCTGCCACGTCGAAGAACTCTGCAACACCTTCGCCCGCGTGACCGTCGCCGCCCCCGCACCAACATCCCCGGCCAGCGTCCCCGGCCTGAGCATCCGGGATGGCGACCGCCTGCGGCTCGAAGCCCCCGGCAATTTCAGTTTCGCCCGTAATCAGGCGGCGCTCAATCCCGACGCCGTGCGCACCCAGATGGATGAACTGGCGGCATACCTGAAGAATAATCCGGGTAAAAAGCTGACCATCACGGGCCTTTTTGCGTCGTCGGAAGAAAATAACACGACGTTTCCTAACCTCGGCCTGGCTCGCGCCGACGCCCTCAAGCGCTACCTCGTGCAGGCGGGTGCGCCCGGGGCCGCCATCGAAACCCGCAACCGACGGATGGACGATCTGGCGTTCAGCAACGATTCCTTGCACGGTGGTGTTGGCTTTGACTTTGGTGAAACCGTCGCCGTACCCGAAGTAACAGCGCCAGTTGCCCAAACAGCGCCCGTTGCCCAAACCGAACAGGGACTCGCCGAGGCCGAGAAATTCAAGGATGTTTTCCAAACCATGGACTTGTATTTCCCCTCGGGCCAAGCGGATTACATCAAAACGCCGGACAACCGGATGTTTTTGCAGGAAGCCCGAAAATACCTCAAGGCGGACCCCGATAAAAAACTCGCGCTGACCGGCCACACTGACAGCGAAGGACCCGACGCGACAAATTTACGGCTATCGAAAAAACGCGCTGACGTGGTGAAACAGCAGTTTGAAAGGCTGGGCATCCCGGCCAACCAACTCCTCACCGATGGGAAGGGGGAAACAGTTCCCAAAGCGAAAAACAACACGTCGGCTGGTCGCCGCGCCAATCGCCGGGTTTCTATCGTAGTCCAGTAACTGGTTGATTTTAAGCTAAAAGAACCTTCTAAAAATTCCTCTCATGTTTTTCGACCTCAATCCTCTCGACAAACCCGACGCACTTTGGCAGCATTGGGTGCTGGCCATCGTGGCCGGGCTGATTGGTTTTATGATTGGTTACATTTCGCGCCAGCGCCAGGCCGAGGCTTTGGAAAACCAACTGGCCACCCTCGAAACGGAGGTGGATGATTGCCTCAACACCCCCGTCGTCAAGTTTGAACGCACGCGCAGAGAAACACCGCCCCTTGCCGCGCCGGTTGCTTCGATTCCCGTGCCTGCCACCCCGAAGGCAGTGGCCTTCGCCGCCCCGGTTGCGCCCGATGACCTAAAGATTGTGGAGGGTATCGGCCCGAAAATCGAGGAATTGCTCAACCACGATGGCATCCTGACGTTTGCCCAACTGGCGGCGGCTTCCCCCGAACGCCTGCGGCAGGTGCTGGTGGCCGCCGGGCCTCGTTTTCAGATTGCTGATCCCAGTACCTGGCCGCAGCAAGCCCAATTGGCCGCCGATGGGCAGTGGGATGACCTGAAAATTCTTCAGAATAAACTCACCGCTGGCCGGACGTAAAAACGCCTTTTTTCTAACCTCTCACTATTGACTAACCATGATACTTCTGCAAGCCTCAACGCTGATAAATCCAAAACTTGACGCGGTACTGGAAATTTTGCTGGTCTTGTCCCTGGCCACCGTACTGGGCTGGTTTCTGGCCCGCCTCGTCTACGCAGGACGGATCAATGGCCTCAACGATCGGATTGCCGACAAACAGGCTCAACTTGAAGAATGCCGTCGCAGCAAGGGCGAAGTTTTCGATGAACCCGAAACCGTACTCGAAACGCCCATGCACATCGAGTCGCCGTCGGGAATACCCGGAATTACCTCCGCCACGGAAGCGCCCATTTGGGAAGTTCCCAACCCGAATTTGAGGGCTACCCCGACTTCACTCACCCCCGATGACCTGAAAATCGTGGAGGGCATCGGCCCGAAGATCGAGGCGTTGCTCAACCACGACGGCATCCTGACGTTTGCCCAACTGGCGGCAGCTTCCCCCGAACGTCTGCACCAGGTTCTGGTAGCTGCCGGGCCTCGCTTCCAGATTGCTCACCCCGGCACCTGGCCGCAGCAGGCCCAACTGGCGGCTCATGGAAAGTGGAGCGAGTTGAAAAAACTTCAGGACGAACTCACCGCTGGCCGTTCCTGAGTAACTGGTTATTGGTTACTATTCCCTTTCGGGTGAAAGAATATATATTTCTAAAAACCTGAAGATCAGTACCTTGCTCCGTAGCGTAGGGACTGCGCGTCGGCGGTTTAAACCCTACGCTACTTAAATCAGCAACATCTACTTGAGTTGTAGCGTAGGTGAATGTGGGGTTCAGTAGCTTGTTTCACCTACGTTTTTTTCAACAAGCCGATCAATTTCTCGACTTGTTGCAGCGATACCGCCGGGAAGTTGGCGATCCGAATCTGCTTTTCTTTGCTGTTCCCGTACCCGCTCCCGATGATCATCCCGGCTTCTTTCAGCCGGTTGACGCAGTCAGTGGCGGAGCCTTTTACATTGGCGACCACCACCGTAGCCGACCGGTGCGTGGGGTTCTTCACGGCGGGTTCGAAGCGAGCGTCTTTTTCGAGAAAATTATAGAGTAGTTTAGCCTTCGCGTCGGTTTCCTTTCGGATCGTTTCAATGCCGAGGCGATTGAAGTCTTCGGCCACTTTGCCCAACAAATAAATCGCCCAGACGTTGGGCGTTTCGGGCGTTTCAAAGTTTTTGTAGTTCTTCCAGAGCGACGGCAGACTGTGGTAAGTGCCAATGGTACACTCGGCCCGGCGCAGGCGTTCGGCTTTGTCCAGGCACTTTTCGTTGACAATCCACACGCCTAACCCGGCGGGGAGTCCGAAGGCTTTCTGCACCGAAAAGAAGGCCGAATCGATCAATTCAAAATCCAACTCGGGGTACGGAGCCGATGAAACCATATCGACGCAAAACAATTTACTCCGGTGGCTGCGCTTGAGTTTGTGCATATCCACGGGCCGCATTTGGGCACCCGTGGCGGTTTCGTTGGCCGTCAGGCAGATCAGTTCGGCGTACTCGGGCAAGCCGTGTTCCATCACGTCGGCGTAATCGAAGCCTTCGCCAACGGGTTTTTCGTAGAGTTGGGCAAACTTGCCGAGTTCGACCGAAAAGTCGTAAAACTTGCGCGAAAACGCCCCGTTGACCAAATGAAAACTCTCGTGCTCCACGCAGTTCATCAGCACCCTCTCCCACACCTCCGTGGCCGAACCGGTAAACAGAATGGCGTGGGTTTTGGGAATCGATAGCAGCGTCCGTAGTTGCTCGTCGGCGTGCTGGTAGATTTTCCGAAACTGCGCGGAACGGTGCGAAATCGAGCCTACCTGCTCATCCAGGGCAGTTTTGACGTGCCGCTCAACGGTCGGATACAATTCGGCGGGGCCGGGCGTGAAGTAGGTATTTTTCATGTTCAATTCGGCTTTTCAAACCTTTTCATCGTCGCATTTTTTGTCATGGCACCGGCCGGGTGGCCGGTGCCAGAGCAAAATCCTAAACAGGTTACATCGCATCAGGAGCCACGGCGAAACCACCGTTTCCAGCCTTTCAAATGATGACCCAGATAGGCCAGCCGGAGCCGAAATTTATCGTTGTCCCTGGGCTGTAACACGTCGGCCCGAACAAACACCGTGTCGCAGTCATTCATAAACCACGGTCGGTAATTATTGCTGACCATCCAATTCTGAATCTCGGTCAGGTAGGGATTTCGGTAGTACTTGCAGTGCGTTTCGATTGAAATCACCGCCGGACGACTAACGAGGTGTTTAACGACAAACCACTCGGCTCCCTCGATGTCGATGCTCAACAGGTCGATGGTTTTGTCATCTATTTCGCTAAATTTCAAGGACTTGACCAGAAAACGATCCTCATCGTTAAGCACGTAACCATCGTTGACGATAGCCGGACTGGTCGCCAACTGACTCAAAAACGTAGACGGGCCGCGTTGTACCAGTTCAACGGTACCGTTCTCGTCGCTCACGGCGACGCGGTGCAACGTGACGTGGGGTTGATTGGCAAACCGCGCCTGAATCTTCTCACCCAGCACCGGATCCGCCTCGACGAGCGTCGTGCGCACCCCAGCCTGAATGTACGGCAGCACGTTGGAAAGTTCGGGCGAATACACGCCCACTTCAGCCACGTGTTGGGGCCTGATTCCTGCCGACTGGCATTTTTGATAAAGTCGATTCATGGCGGAAGCCTCTCGTTTTTTGGCCGGATAGCCCCCGTTTTAGGAGCCGGGATTCGTCCGAATCAGTACAACATTCTGAATTTGATGGTCTGGTCGATGTTGCGCAGTTCATTCACCATTTCGTCGGAATAAATCTTGGAAATATCGGTAATCACGTAGCCGATGTGCTCGCTGGTTTTGAGGTATTGCCCAACGATGTTGACGCCGTGCCGGGCAAAAATACCGTTGATCTGCGCCAGAATACCCGGTACGTTGGCGTGGATGTGCAACAGGCGATGCGCTCCGGCCAGAGCGGGCAATTGGATTTCCGGAAAATTGACCGAGCCGTAAGTATTCCCCTGGTTGATGAAACCGAGCAGTTTACCCGGCACAAATTCGCCGATATTGGCCTGAGCTTCTTCGGTACTACCGCCGATGTGGGGCGTCAGAATGACGTTGGGCAGGCTGCGCAGTTCGTTGATAAATTCTTCCTGATTCGTTTTTGGCTCATCCGGAAATACATCGACCGCCGCGCCCCGCACCTTGCCGGATTTAATCGCGGCAACCAGCGCCGCAATATCGACAATGTGGCCCCGACTCAGGTTGAGGAAAATGACCCCTTCTTTCATTTGCTCAAAATCGCGCGCTCCGATGCTATTCTTGTTTTCCTTGCGTCCGTCGATGTGCAGACTCAGCACGTCGGCCACGTTGAGGAGTTCGTCCAGTGTTTTGCATCGCCTGGCATTGCCCAGGGCCAGTTTTTCGACTACGTCGTAAAAATAAACTTCCATGCCCAGGGCTTCGGCCACCACCGAAAGCTGCGTACCGATGTTGCCGTACCCGACCAGTCCCAATTTTTTACCCCGGATTTCAAAACTATTCACTGCCGATTTGTCCCAAATGCCCGCGTGCATTTTGGTGGATTTATCGGGAATGTTCCGAATGAGCATAATCAGTTCGCCGATGGCCAACTCCACCACCGAACGCGTGTTGCTGTACGGCGCGTTGAACACCGCGATGCCCCGCTTTTCGGCGGTTTTCAGGTCGATCTGGTTGGTTCCGATGCAGAACGCCCCCACGCACATTAGTCGGTTGGCCGCTTCGAGTACCCGTTTGGTCACCATCGTTTTGGAGCGAATCCCCAAAATACTCACGTCCCGGATTTTCTCGATCAGTTCATCTTCGTCCAGTGCGGCTTTCAGCAATTCGACCTGAAAGCCCTCCCGACGAAACGCCTCCACGGCCTTGGGGTGGACGTTTTCGAGCAAAAGCACTTTAATCCGACTTTTGGGATACGACTGGCTCCGGCTCATTTTATTGAGAAACAGAAATTCGTCGAGCGAGGGCACGATGTGATCGGCGCGGGAGGTAACTTTCTCACGTTCAATATTTTCGGTGAACGCAAAAAACTTATTGGCCAGTCCGGCTTCCTTCAGTTGGTAGTCCGTGTACCCATCGCCGATGACGTAAACGTCGCCCGGCAGGTTGAGTTCGCGCAGCAGTTTGACCTTCCCGCCGTTCTCCGAAAGCACGTTGGTCGTATCGTAACCCGTGATGTTGCCCTCGGCGTCGTAGGTGAAGGTGTTGGCAAAAACGTGGTCTTCGCGCACGCCCATCGCCGTAACAATTGGGACGATAAATTCCTTGAAACCGCTCGACACGATGTAAATCTGATCGGCAAACTCGCTGATAAACTGCTTGTTGCGTTGGAAGGAATCCGAGATTTTTGTCGAAAGAAATTCGACCAGTGGTTCCAGGTGATCCCGGTGAGCGTGGAGCAGTTCAATCCGACGGGGCAAGGCTTCGGCAAAGGTGATTTCGCCGTTCATGCCCAACTCGGTAATGCGCCGGATTTCGGCCACGAAGCGGTCACGGTCTTTGTGACCCACCAGGCTGATGCTGGCCAATTCATCCAGTCCCTCCACTTTCGTGAACGTACTGTCAAAATCAATGACGAAGAAGGTTTGTTCCAGGGTTTTGACCATTGCGGCTATTGTGTTTGTGGTATTCAAATCCGTGGTGTGTGACACACAGACCGGGGTGAGGAGTGCTTATTTTCCCGTCAAAAATTCCAGCGCCCGCCGCTCCGACCAGAGCGTTCCGTCGTAGCTGGCGGGGTAGAATCCGCAGTGACCACCCTCGGCGGGAGCCTCAAACCAGATGTTGGGCAATTCCCGCATTTTCTCGAATGGAAAGCACTCTGGCGATAAAAACGGGTCATTTTTGGCATTCACAATCAACGTGGGTACGGCGATTCGGTCGAGGAAATAAATCGAACTGTTTTGCTCGTAGTAATCTTCAGCGTCGCGAAAGCCGTGGAGTTTCGACGTGTAAAAGTCATCAAAGTCGCGCAAAGTTCGGATTTTTTTCAAATTCGTCGCATCGATCCGGTCGGGCATCAGCGCGGCCTTGCCCGCAATTTTGCGTTTCAGACTCCGGTTAAACCGCCGACTGTACACCCGGCTTCCCGTGCTGTCGATGTGCGTACTGCTACTCGACAAGTGCATGGGCACCGAAAATACCACCGCCCGCTCAATCAACGAGGTCGCGCCTACGCCCTGCTCACCCAAATACTTGAGCGTCAGGTTTCCCCCCAAACTAAAGCCAACGAGATAGATGTGCTGATAGTCTTTGGCACGGACGTGGGCCACGACGGCTTCGAGGTCGTCGGTGGCCCCGCTGTGGTAAAAACGCATCGCCCGGTTGAGTTCGCCCGAGCAACTGCGGAAGTTCCAGGCCAGGCAATCAAACCCGTGGTGATTGAGCAACCGCACCATGCCCAACACGTATTGCCGGGTGGAATCGCCTTCGAGGCCGTGACTGACAATAACCAATTTTTTACACTGATCAGTGATCAGTGACCAATTATCAGGCGTTGCTTTTGCACTGTTCCCTGATAACTTATCACTGATCACTGAAAAGTCACTGATCACTGAAAAGTCACTGGTCACTGAAAAGTCTAAATCCAGGAAATCACCATCGGGTAGGTCGAGGCGTTCGCGCGCGTACCGAACTCCGGCTACCTTGCGAAACAGTGCCGGGTAAATCGTCTGCATATGCGCGTTGGGCAACCAGCGCGGTGGACGGTAATCAGACGTTTCGATGAGCGGCATGAGCCGGGAAGAAAGTGTAGCGGCAAAGGTAAAGGCCCCGGAAGGTTAAATAATCGGGTGAAAAAACTTTGGCAAAGTTTTTTCGCTAAAATCGGAATGAACCAAAAGAGCAACTTTGCCAAAGTTTAAAACCACTCAGGGTACCGGGTCGTAGCCGTGCCCGCCCCAGGGGTGGCACCGGGCAAAACGCCGCAGGGTCAGCCAACCGCCCCGCCAGGGTCCGTGCTTGCGAACCGCCTCGATGCCGTACTGCGAACAGGTGGGGGTGTACCGACAGGAACCGCCCAGGTAGGGCGAGATGGCGATTTGGTAAAAGCGAATCAGGGCGATGAAAATCGTTTTCATAAAAAGACACGGCGGTGTTTGCGCAACAACCTCGTCAGAATCCGGGTTCAACCGCCTATCTTTACCCGTCAAAATTTATTGTTCTGCATGAATTTTATCGTCTGGGATGTCAATCCCGAAATCTTCCACATCGGCGATTTTTCCATTCGTTGGTACGGGTTACTTTTCGCGCTGGGTTTTCTGATTGGTCAACGCATCATGGCGCACATCTTCAAGGCGGAGGGCGTCAAGGAAGAACTCGTCGATGCCATTACGCTCTACATGGTGATTGCCACGGTCGTTGGGGCGCGGGTTGGGCACTACCTGTTTTACGAAACCCCGTTGCTGATGCAAAGTCCCGGCTTGTGGCTGAAGGAAATGATTTTGCCGCCCTACCGGGGTTTGGCCAGCCACGGGGCCAGCATCGGGATGTTTACGGGATTGTGGCTGTTTGCCCGGCGTTACAACATGAAATTCTTTTACATCGCCGACCGCGTGGCCATTACCGTGGCGTTGGGCGGTTGTTTTATCCGGTTTGGCAACCTGATGAATTCTGAAATCGTGGGTACGCCGACCGAAGTGCCCTGGGCCTTTTTGTTCATCCAAAACAACGAATTCAGTCAGGTGCCCCGCCACGCGGCGCAGTTGTACGAGTCGCTGTCGTGTCTGGTGCTGTTTTTCATCATGTTTGCCATTTGGCGGCGGTTCAAACTGCAACTACCCCAGGGTACGCTCACCGGACTTTTACTCATTTGGGTGTTTACGCTGCGTTTTTTCTACGAATTCCTGAAAGAAGATCAGGTTGCCTTTGAGCAAAGCATGGGTTTGAACATGGGGCAGGTGCTGAGTATTCCGGCGGTGCTATTTGGGATCATCGGCGTTTGGTACGCCCTCAACAAACGCCAAACCGTTATTTGGCGCAGTAACCGGCCCACCAATGCGGTGCGTTCGTTGAAGTAATCCATCTCTGATTTATCGGAACCAAAAGCGGGCCCCCCCCCAATAGGGGGGGGGCGGTTTGTTAATTATTGCCCGCATTTGGGGGGCACCCGGGGCGCCCCCGCGAAACAAAAATCCCCCCCAAACCAATCGCCAAAAACAGACG
>JAJAZB010000481.1 GCA_026785975.1 Cytophagaceae bacterium
GTAAAAAGCAGGACGAAGAGGAAAAGGCGTTTTTTCATGGTTTGGAAATAAGAGGGATTGAAAAGGGTGGTTGAGATAAAATCGGTTCGTGTACTGTTTTTCGTTCGTGCGCGTCTGCAACGCGGATGCGCAAAAGGGTTTGTGCCTTCTTTCAAAACGTCACCTTCCCGCCTTCTTCTTTCCATGAACCCTCGCCGGTGGCACCTGGCTTCGGCCCCACGTTGGGGCTGCTGCCTTTGATTTTGGCAAACTTCCCCGTGCCGCCCGTGAAGGTCGTCGTGCCGGTGATGTTGCTCTGGCCCACCTGAACCTGCGTGGTCATGGCCGTGTAGATTTTGTCGCCGCTGCTGGTGGTGTACGTGGCCTTGTGGAGGCCCAGGCCCGTGGTGACGCCGTAGTCGAATTCATCGGTGAAGGTCACATCGCCCGCGAACGAAAACGAGCCGGTGCCTTCCACCACGACTTTTGCGTAGGGCTTGCCGTCGGCGCTCTGGGCGAGGGTTTGGCTTTTGGTTTTAAAGTTGAACTGCGCCGTGTAGGGCGCGTTTTCCTGCTCAAATTCGGAGGCCGACTCTTTTTTGCAGGCCGTCATCGAAAGGGTGGCTCCCAGCAGTAGGGCGGAAGCGAAACGGAAAGTGTTCACGGTGTTGACGTGTTAAAAGAGAGATTTTAAAAAAGAAGACATCCGCCAGGCACTGGCAGTGGCCGGATAACCGTTTAGTCGCAAGTTGAGAATCGGGGGTAACAAGCCCCGGCGTTAAATTTTGGTACTTCCCCTTTTTTAATCCGTTCAGTGGTCACAAAGCTATTTTTCTTGCCTAAATCCTGCCCTCCCCAATTCGGGTAGGTTGTCCGGCATGAGTCGCTGAACCTCATACCCATCCTTCCTTCAACGCCACCAGCACCAATCCCACGGCGCTTTTCACGCCCGCCTTGCGGAACAGGTTGCGCCGATGGGTTTCGACCGTAGGCAGGGCAATGCCCAGCCGCCGGGCGATTTCCTGGCTCGAAACTTCCTCGGCAATCAGCCGGAGTACGTCGGTTTCGCGGGGGGTGGGTTGCATAATTTCGGCGGGTGAATGATGAATCAAAGGTGGCGCGTATTCCCACCACCGGTCAATCATGGCAAACGTGGATTCTGGCCCCGGCCAACCCTGATTTTTTTCTACGGGTAAACCACGAGGCGGGTATCATGGTAAACCATGATTTGGAGGTAAGTCATTGATTGTAAAATAGAAGTAGTATGTAACTTGCAAGAACCACCAAGTCATTCGGTCAGAAACTCTCCTGCCATGAAAAAATATCTTTATCTACTTGGTTTGTTAGGTATACGCATGAGCGGGATGGCTCAACTATCGGCAGTAGAGCAGGCCAAACGAGAGGTAGCGGTCTTAGAAGCCCAAAAGTCCTCGCTCGGAAGGGACACCCTGCTGACCCTCGCCTTGTATGAGTGCGGACGGCTATACGCTGAAAGTAAAACTCCTGACAGTGCCAATTTTTACATCAATCGGGCGAGCACACTGGCGGGACAGCATCAATGGAAGACTGGGGAGGGAATTATGGAATACCGGGCTGGAAACTACTACATGACCCTTGGGTTAGCGACGGTTGCTACTGAGCATTTTCTAAAGGCCTTGAAGCACTTTCAGGATGTAAACGACACTTGGCGACAATCTCAAACGTACAATTATCTGGGTGTCAACACCATTCACAATGATTTTTCTGATACTGCCAAATATAAAAAGAGGCATTAAACTGCTAGAAAAGGCGTATCAGATTGCTAGAAAAGGAGGATTCATCAGAGCAACGGCCGCTGCCTTGATCAATATGATCCATGCGTATCAGAAAATCGGTGAGTACCGTAAAGCCCTGCACGTAGCTCAACTCATGCCAAAGAATTTTACCTGGCCAGATCCCCTTTTCTCCTGGACCATCATGGCGGTTTGTTATGCCCGTACCGGAAATTTAAAGGAGTGTCATCGGCTGCTGGATTCGATTGCCACCCGGAAAAACTTGTCGGCTTACGAACGCTACTACACCAATTTTGAATTCGGGGTCTTGGAACTGCACTACAAGAACCTGGTAAAAGCAGAGCGGCACGCGCTGTACATGCACCAGGCTGCGCTGGAAATTTATATTGACTCTGCCACCCTCATGGCAGGTTCTAAACTGGTAATCCAACAGGCTGCGCTGAAGCTGCGAGCCGATAAAAAGATTTTGGAAGCCGAACTTCTGCTTTACCAAGTGTATAAAGCCGCCAACAATACGGATCTGGCGTTGCGACACCTCGAACGGGTGAGGGCCTTGGAGAAGAAATTAGCGGCAAAAACCTCCAAGCAAGTAGTTGAAGAACTACAACTCAAGTACAACGCCGAACGGCTTCAGGCCGAAAATGAGCGTAATCAGCAAGCCCGGACGCGAAATTTTCTGTTGGTGGGCCTGGGGCTGCTAACGCTATTCGCGGGCTACGCGGCTTGGAGCAACTGGCGATTGCGGCAGAAAACCGCCGAAATCTCCGCCGCTTCCCTGCAAGGCCAAACCCTCGAACGCCGTCGCGTGGCCGCCGACCTCCACGATTCGCTCGGCGGGCTGCTTACTTCCCTGCGCTGGCAAATGCAGCAGGTCGACGAGCAGTCGCTGGACGAAAAACAACGGGGGATTTTTCAAACCACCCTCCAAAACCTGACCGAGGCGTACCAGCGCGTGCGGTTGATTTCGCACAACCTGCTGCCCGACGAGTTGGAAAAGCAGGGCCTCGCCCAGGGTCTGCAACACCTGGTGCGAACGCTCAACGGAGCCGGGGGGATTCAAATCGACCTGGAAATTAATGGGCTGAACGAGCGGCTCCCGAAACAGACCGAATTTGAACTCTACTCGATCAGCCTCGAACTCCTCACCAACGTGCTCAAACACGCCGGGGCCACGGAAGCCTTTCTGGCGCTGGACCGCCAAAACGGCACTCTCGACCTAACGGTGAGCGATAACGGGCGGGGCTGGGACGGACAAACCACCGACGGGCACGGTTGGAAAAACATCCAGAACCGCCTGGATTCCCTCGGTGGGCAAGTCACGGTGCAACCCCGCGCCGGAACGGGCACTGAGGTTCAGCTGACGATTCCGGTGTGAAACCCCCAACCCCCTAAAGGGGGCTACCTGCTTGGGGCTTTTCCGGACTGGAAGTTGATGCTACGAAAAGCCCCCTTTGGGGGTTGGGGGCTACACCAGCCCGTGCTTCAGGGCAAACTTGGCCAGGCCGATGGCGGTTTTGCAACCTACTTTTTGCATCAGGTGGCGGCGGTGGGTTTCGACGGTGGGAATCGAGATAAAAAGCCGGTCAGCGATTTCCTGGTTGGTCAATTCCTGACAGACCAATATCAGGATTTCGAGTTCGCGGGCCGTCAGCGAAGCCGGGATTGCCTCCGCCATGAGTGGTTCGTCGTAAGCGGCGAGTTCGAGTACCACGGCTTCCGAAAAAAACCGCTGCCCCGCCGCCACCTGCCGGACGGCCCGTTCGAGCGTGGCGCGGTCTTCGTTTTTGAGCACGTAACCCGTCACGCCCACCCGGATGGCATCCCGGATTTTCGGGGCATCTTCGTTCATCGTCAGTAGCAGCGTTCGCACGGCGGGGAAGTGCCGCCGCACCTGCCCAACGAGCGCGATGCCGTCGAGGCCAGGCATGGCCAGGTCGGTGAGCAGTACGTCAGTGGGAGTGGTTTCGAGTAAATCGAGGGCTTGCTGCGCGTTGCGGGCCGTTCCGACGACCTCAAAGTCGGCGTTGGTGCCGAAAAGCACCGCCAGGCTTTCCGCCACCACGGCGTGGTCGTCGACGATGAGAAGTCGGATGGGCATGACCGTGGGTGGAGCAGACGATTGGGGACGTTGCCACAACCTACACGAAATCAGTAAGTTTTGCAAAAAATAGTTAGTAAACGGTCGAACAGGATTTCGCTGAATCGACCAAACCGGGCATATTTTCCCGAGCTAACTAAACTGGATTATCGAACTTATTTTAAGTCGTCGGGCGACGCCCAATCCGACGACTCACTGGACTACCGAAAGCGTTTTTAAGTCGTCGGACGACAAAAAAGTCGTCGGGGACGCCCAGTCCGACGACGCCCAGTCCGATGGGTGCGGGCAGGTTCATTGACCTCTCGTCAGTTCCCCCGCGCTGTTTCCCGAACGCCCTCGGCGGGTGAAGTAGGCACGAAGTCGAACCGGTTGTTGAACTTGCTGCTGTCGAAGAAATAATCGCGGTCGTATTGATAGCCCATTTCGCGAAGTTCTTTCATAATCGGCACGAACAATCCCAACGCACTCAGTATCCAAAGGGGCAGCACGCTGGCTTTGGGCTTCACGTTCAATTCGTTGGCAAATAATTCCACCCATTGTCGCCCCGTCAGGCGTTGCGGATGCGTGGGCAGGTGCCATAC